>CAJKGV010000021.1:0-16557 GCA_905199455.1 Collinsella aerofaciens
TCTGGCAAGATCCCTGCATGTCATCGGTATGATCAACATCCAGTTCATCGTATGCATGATCACATGCTCCCTGCATAAACCTTCAGGGCGGCTAAACAGTCTAGCTCCGTCAAATACCGACGGACATCATTGATCTGTATCGAGATATTTGCGTCATATACGCAGCGTTAGTGTAACACAACCGCAACCACCTGCAACTTAGTCATTGAGGACGTTCTTAAACGACTAGTCAAAAGGGACAATCTTTGGTTTAACACCCACAAATCTGACTGCCTCCGCCAAAACTGTGGCGGTTTACTACGATGAATCGCTCAACCGCGATCACTCCGAAACTTGTTGAACTAAAACCGCAGGTAGATGCCTTGCACTTTTTTGCGAAAAGCCGGCGTAGTTGGAATTTCTCATTTCATCGTAGTAAACCGGCATAGTTTCGTATTTCCAGCAGTTCCAAATTCGTCAATACGTCGGCGTTTGCAAAAAGCCCGACCTCCGTGGGAGATCGGGCTTTCAAGGCTTAGTTAAACCAAGTCTGTACGGTCAAATGACCCGTAGCTTACATCTGCTCGGGCGCGGAAACGCCAACGAGGGTGAGCACCAGGGCGAGCGTCACACGGACGGCATCGCAAGCGGCCAGACGGGCACGCGAAAGCTCGGGGTCGACGGGACGGCCCTCGCTCGGCAGCACCTGACAGGCAGCGTAGAAGCTGTGGAAGTCGCCGGCGAGTTCCTCAGCAAAGTGCGTCAGACGGAACGGGGCGCGGTCGCGAGCGCAGCTGGCGATGAGGTCGGTGAGCTCGTTGAGCTTGCGCGAAAGGGCGAGCTCGGTCGGGTCGGTCAGCAGCGAGTAATCGACGTTCTCACCGATGGCCTTGGCGGCGACGGCCTTCATGCCCATCTCGTCAGCCTGCTCGGGCGTAACGTCAGCGGCACGGCGCAGGATGGAGCACACGCGGGCGTGAGCGTACTGCACGTAGTACACCGGGTTGGAGTTGTCGCGCTTCTTGACGGCCTCAATATCGAAGTCGACCATCTGGTTGGAGCTCTTGGAGATGAGGGTGTACCGGGCAGCGTCGGAGCCGACCTCGTCGACGAGCTCCTGCAGGGTCACCATGGTGCCCTTACGCTTGGACATACGGACGGGCTTGCCGTTGCGCAGCAGGTTGACGAGCTGGCCCAGCAGAACCTCAAACTTGCCGGGGTAACCCAAGGCATCGCAGACGCAGCGGACGCGCTCGATGTAGCCGTGGTGGTCGGCGCCCCAGATGTCGATGACGTGGTCGACGCGCTGGAACTTATCCCAGTGATAGGCAACGTCGGAGGCGAAGTAGGTGTACTCGCCGTCGGACTTGATCAGAACGCGGTCCTTGTCATCGCCCAGGTCGGTGGAGCGGAACCACAGGGCGCCGTCCTTGGTGTAGAGATAGCCCATCTTGTCGAGCTTCTCAAAAGCGCGGTCAACGGCGGAGGTGCCGGCGGTCTCGCCCTCGGTGTCCTTCACATACAGCGAGCGCTCGGAGAACCAACGATCGAAGTCGCAGTTAACGGCATGGCAAAGGTCGCGCATGTTGTCGACCATCTTTACATAGCCGCGCTCGCGGAAGCTCTCCATGCGCTCCTGCGGATCGGCGTTGACCCACTTATCGCCGTCGGTGCGCCAGAACTCGGCGGCCTCGTCGATGATGTAGTCGCCGCCGTAGGAGTCCTTGCCCAGGGTCTCGGCAAAGTTGTCCTGATACGGATGGGTCTCGGGATGCTCGTCGTTCTCGTCGGCAACAAAGGCGTCGCGGTCGGCGATCAGCAGCTTGTGAGCCTCGTCGATATCCACGCCCTGCTTGGCGATGATGTCGGCAAGCTGCATATAGCGCGTGCTGATGGAGTTGCCGAAGGTGTTCATCTGAGAGCCGTGGTCGTTGATGTAGAACTCACGCTGGATGTCGTAACCGGCGTGATCCATAACGCGGCAGAGCGAGTCGCCCAGCGCGGCCCAGCGGCCGTGGCCGATGTGCATGGGGCCGACGGGGTTGGCGGAAACGAACTCGACCTGGGTCTTCAGGCCACCACCGACGTTGGACTTAGCGAAGTCCATACCCTTCTCGCGAGCCTCGCCAAAGATGGCATTCTTGACGGCAACGGAGAGGTAGAAGTTGATGAAGCCGGGGCCTGCGATCTCGACCTTCTCGATCGCGGGGTCCTCGGGCATATGGGCAACGATGGCCTCGGCGATCTTGCGCGGGGCGCAGTGGGCCAGCTTGGCGGACTTCAGGGCCATGGTAGAGGTCCACTCGCCATGAGAAGTGTCAGCCGGTCGCTCGATAGCGCAATCGTCAAGTTCAAATGCGGAAAGGTCGCCGGCCTCCTGGGCCGCAGCAAGCGCAGCGCGTACCAGCTCTTCAATCTTCTCGGGCATAGATCCTCCTTGTGTTAAAGCCCCCGAGCTCTTGGTCACTCGTAGGGCAAAAGCCAGAGTTTGTAGCACTCTATCACAAGCGACGGGCACTGTCGCAGGGTAAAGCTAATAGATATTGCATATGCACAAAAATGACTACAGCTTGTATGGAGTCACTCAAAGATGCCGGTCTGCCTGCAGATTATGCAGGCGTTGAAAATGCATAAAGGTGTGAATGAGCTGCGTCTGTTATCGAATACTCTTACCTATCAGAGTTGTGTGCTTTTCCTGCATAAAGTACGGGTTTGCGCACGTCAGCGTGTTATTCTAGACATACGTAAATTCGTATAAGTTGGAGGTAGCATGTTCTCAATCGGTCAACACGTCATTCATCCGGGCCAGGGAGTCTGCACCGTCGTCGGTTTTAGGGACGACACACCGCAGCCCATGCTGTTGCTCGAGACCAAGCAGGGACATGCGCAGACGATCCTCATGTACCCCGTGGCGCAGGCCGACCGTTTGCACGCCGCCATCTCGCAGCAAGATGCCGAGCACTTGCTGAGCCACTATGACGAGCTGGAGTGCGACACCTTTACCGAGCGCAACAGCTCGCTTGAGGAGACGCACTTTAAGCAGCAGCTCAAGCTGGGCGCACCCGAGACGGTCCGCGTGGCAAAGACCATGATGCACCGCATTCGCCAGGCCGAGGAAGCTGATAAAAAACCCAGCTCCTACTACATGCGCGTACTCAAGGAGGCCAAACGCCGCTCCATCGAAGAGTTCGCCGTGGCCCTTGGCGTCACCGAGGAGGCCGCCGAAGCCCGCCTAGCCCAAGCCGCCCTCAACTAACCCATCCGCGCCAAAAACCACCACAAAGGGGACAGGCACCTTTGTGGTGGTTTTCTTGTTCTAGTAGTATTCATTCTCATCGATACCCACGAGCACAAGGAGTCTCTTATGGCAGAGCCGCTTACCGCCGGAATCACCCGCGACCGCGCGTTCGAACTGCTCAATGAGCACAACAAGGACCCGTTCCATATCACCCATGGCGAGACGGTCGAGGGCACTATGCGCTACTTTGCGCGCGAGTTCGACCCCGAGAACGAGGAGTTTTGGAGCATCGTCGGTCTGCTGCACGACCTGGATTGGGAGGAGCATGAGGACGACCCCATGAACCACACCATCTATGCTGCCGAGATTCTTAAGGGCGAAGGTGCGTCTCCCGAGCTCATTCGCGCCATCCAGACGCACACGTCGGACTTCAATACCTCGCTGCCCAAACCCGAGCTGCAGATGGAAAAGATCCTGTTTGCCTGCGATGAGCTCACCGGCCTGATCGGCGCTGCAGTCATCATGCGCCCGAGCAAGAGCGTTATGGACTTTACGACCAAGTCGCTCAAGAAGAAGTTCAAGGACAAGCGCTTTGCCGCCGGCTGCTCGCGCGACGTGATTTCGCAGGGTGCCGAGATGTTGGGCTGGGAGCTCCCCGAGCTCTTTGACCGCACCATCGCGGCCATGCAGTCCTTCGCCCCCGACCGCGATACCTTCCAGGCCTAACCGCCCACGCCACCTAAAACCACCACAAAGGGGAAAGGCACCTTTGTGGTGGTTTTTCTTTACGCGGGCGTTAGGGGCGGACCTGGCCGGTGCCGCGGAGCTTGTATTTGTAGGTGGTGAGGGCCTCGGCGGCAAAGGGGCCGCGGGCGTGGAGTTTTTGGGTCGAGATGCCGATCTCGGCACCCAGCCCAAACTCGCCGCCGTCAGTGAAGCGCGTGCTGGCGTTGGCGTACACGGCCGAGGCATCGACTGCATCCAAGAAGCGCTCGCAGGCATCCTCGTCCTCGGCAACGATGGCCTCGGAGTGCATGGTGCCGTAGCGGTTGATGTGTGCGATGGCCTCGTCCTCGTTCGCCACGACCTTCACGCTCATCTCAAGCGCCAGGTACTCACGGCCCCAGTCCTCCTCAGTCGCGGCAACATAGCCGTCGCCCTCGGCAAGCCCAGCGTCGGCGCATGCAGCGCACGTGGCCTCGTCGCCGTGAATCAGCACGCCGTGGTCGTGAAGCACGGCAACGACTGCGGGCAGGAAGCGATCAGCAACGGCACGGTCGACCAGCAGTGACTCGGCAGCATTGCACACGCCCACGCGCTGGGTCTTGGCATTGACGATAATGTTGAGCGCCTTATCAAAGTCGGCGGATTCATGCACATAGATGTGGCAGTTGCCCGTGCCCGTCTCGATCACCGGCACAAGCGACTCGCGCACGCAGCGCTGAATCAGGCCTGCACCGCCGCGCGGAATGAGTACGTCGACGATGCCGCGGAGCTTCATGAGCTCGCCGGTGGCCTCGCGGTCGGTGGACTCGATCATCGAGACGGCCTCACGCGGGAAGCCCTTGGCCTCGAGCGCATCGGCCAGCAACTCGGAAATCATGGCGCACGAGTGATAGGCCAGCGAACCGCCGCGCAGAATGCAGGCGTTGCCGGTGCGGATACAGATACCCGCGGCATCGGCCGTCACGTTGGGGCGCGCCTCATAGACCATGGCGACCAGGCCCAGCGGCACGCTCACGCGGGTGAGGTCCACGCCGCTTGCAAGCACGCGGTGGTCGAGCACGCGGCCGACAGGATCGGGCAGCTCGGCGAGCTTTTCCAGGCCGGCGGCCATGCCCTCGACGCGCTCAGGCGTCAGCAGCAGGCGATCGAGCAGTCCGGCCGTGGTACCCGCATCGCGCGCGGCGGACATGTCGAGCTCGTTGGCGGCGACGATGGAGTCGACACCGTTGCGCAGTGCTGCGGCCATGGCGCGCACGGCCTCCTGGCGCTGCTCATCGCTCGCCGTGGCAAGCGAGGCCGACGCTGCCTTGGCGGCAACGGCAAGATCGTGGACATACGTGGCTATATCGACCGACATGGGCGGCCCTTTCTCCTAGAAGTTTGCAACCATGGTAGCCGATTTGCGCATGACCCCGCCCGCGGCGGTAGAATTGGTCAACCCGAAACACCGCAACGAACGGAAGACTCACATGGCCCTCATCACTTCGTACCACGTCCCCGGCCTTTACGTCGAGGACCACAGCATCGACGTCCCCCTTGACTGGCGCGGCCTGGAGCCGATGCTCCTGGCTGTCGGCAGCACCATGCGCCGCGGCGCTATGCCGGCACCCATCACCGGCGCGCCCGAGAGCATCAAGCTCTTCTACCGCGTGGTTTGCGCGCCCGACCGTATCAACGACGATCTGCCACTGCTCCTGTTTTTGCAGGGCGGCCCCGGCGGCGAGAGCCCGCGTCCGCTGTCGCCCACAAGCGATGGCTGGATCGAGGAGGCCGTCAAGCACTTCCGCGTGGTCCTGCCCGACCAGCGCGGCACCGGACGCAGTAGCTGCGTGGACGGGCGCACGATTGCCGCCTTGGGCGATCGCGCAACGGCCGCCGGCGCCGATACAGCACGCTCGCAGGCGGACTTCCTCAAGCGCCACCTCGCCAGCTCCATCGTGCGCGATTTTGAGTACCTGCGTCTAGTGGGCTTTGGCGGCAAGCCGTGGGTCACGCTCGGCCAGAGCTACGGCGGCTTTTTGACGCTGAGCTATCTGTCGCTCTTCCCCGAGGGCGTGGCGGCGAGCTTTACCTGCGGCGGCATTCCGCACGTGCCGGCGAGCGCCAGCGAGGTCTACGCGCACACCTTCCCGCGCATGGCCGCCAAGACGCAGCAGTATTACGACCGCTACCCCGCTGACGTCGAGCGCGTGGCAGCCCTGGCCGATACGCTCGAGGCACAGAAGCCCGTGCTGCCCGACGGCTCGCCGATGACGGTCGAGCGCCTACAGCTCATGGGCAGCGACTTTGGCATGAAGCCGAGCTTTGAACGCATGCATTGGATTATCGATCACGCTTTTGTTGATGGCGACGGCACGCTGACCTGCGACGCCTCGGTATCTGACAGCTTTTTGATGCGCGCCTTCGAGCGCACCAACACGCGCACGAATCCGCTGTACTGGACGCTGCAGGAGTTCATATACGCCGACGGTGACACTATGCCCATTGGCTGGGCCGCGGCTGAAGAGAAGGCTCACCGCACCGAGTTCGACACCCTCGCGCGCCCGCTCATGTTTACCGGCGAGGCCATGTTCCCGTGGATGTTTGAGCAGATGCCCGAGCTCAAGCCCTTCAAGCCCGCCATGGACCTGCTGATGGAAGACACCAGCTGGGACAAGATCTACGACCCGCAGCGCCTGGCCTGCAACGAAGTGCCGCTCCAGGCCGCGGTGTATTTCGACGACATGTACGTGGATTCGGACCTGCAGCTCGACACGCTCAGCCGCGTGGGCAACTCGCATGCCTGGGTAACCAACGAGTTCGAGCACGACGGCCTGCACGGCAGCGTGGTGTTCAAGCGCCTCTTCGACGAAGCACTCAACCGCGGAGACCTGCGCCAGATCTTCTAACTAAAGAGAGTCCCCACCTGCCGGCACAAAAAGAACGTCCCCAAGTGCCGAACAAGTGCCAGCAACGACAATGCCGCAGGTAGAGAACGGAAAGCGAAAACGCCCCTAAGCGAGCAAGGTGACGTGAAAGAGGAGGGCATTGACCTTTTGGTCATGCCCGACGATTGAACGTCAGATTGCCGCTTAGGGGCGTTTGCAGCGTCAATTGGTTATGCGAAGACGATTAAATTATCCCTGTGTATCGCCGGCTTCTCGGCCAGGTCTGCCAGCAGGCGGTTGCTGGCGATCTGGTCCTGGCGGCGGCCGGCGGCAAGTTCCAGCACGTCCGAATCGGCCTCGGCGATACCGCGGGCGACGACCATACCGCTCGGATCGCACACATCGAGCACATCGCCCTCGGCAAACTGGCCATCGACCTCGCGAATACCCACCGCAAGCAAGGAAGAGCCACGGCTGACCAGCGCCTTCGCAGCACCATCATCGACCGTCACCGAGCCATGCGCCTTGTCGCCCAGTGCGATCCACAGCTTGCGGGGTGCGATATCCAGACGCTCCGCCGGCGGATCGAACAGCGTGCCCACGCTCTCGCCGCGGGCGAGGCGCACGAGCGCATCGGGCTCCTCGCCCGAGCAAATCACGCTCTGAATACCCGCCGTCATCAGGATGCGGCTCGCGCGGATCTTGGTAATCATGCCGCCCGTGCCCACCGATGTGGAAGAATCACCCGCCGAGGCAATAATCTTGGCATCGATCTTATGCACGACAGGAACAAACTCGGCCGTGGGGTCCTCATGCGGATTGGCAGTATAAAGGCCATCGATGTCCGAGAGCGTCACGCACAGATCGGCAGAAACCAGGCAGCTCACAAGCGCCGCCAGTGTGTCGTTGTCGCCAAACTTGATCTCATCGACGGTGACGGTATCGTTCTCGTTGACGACCGGCACCACGCCCAGCTCAACCAGGCGCAGCAGGGCGTCGCGCGCGTGCAGGTAGGACGTGCGGCGGGCCGTATCGTGGCGCGTGAGCAGCACGAGCGAGGTGAGCAGGTCGCGCGCATGGAACTCCTCGTCGTAGGCCGACGAGATGATGCACTGACCGGCCGAGGCGCAGGCCTGCAGGCTCGGCAGGTCGCCGACCGGCTTGCGGTCGAAGCCCAACACGGGATAGCCACAGGCAATAGCGCCCGAGCTCACCACGACCAGACGCCAGCCGAGCTTGCGCAGCGCTGCGGCCTGATCGGCAAGTCCGCCGATAAAGGCGCGGTTGACCTTGCCATCGGCGCCCACCACCGTGGACGAACCGATCTTTACCACCATAGTTTTATAAGAAGTCGTCATACGTCAAACCAATCAACTGTTCAGCGAACGGCCGAGCTGGCGGCCAAGGGAGCGTGACTCGCCCCTACCGCCCAAGGAATTAGTGAGCCCAGGGAAAGGCAGAGGCCGCGGCCATGTTCTTGCGTACGAGCTCGTCGCGCACCTGAGCCAGGCCCTGTTCCATGCCCACAACATAGGTCTGCGGGTACAGGAAGCGCTTGAAAGCTGCGTCCAGATGATCGAGCGCCCAAGCACAGCGCTCGCGCGCATCCTGGATGCTCTCACGCGGAGCCACAGCACTGCCATCGCGCACGATCGGCACCAGCAGCTCGCGATACTCAAGTTCGGACACGTCGGTCACCAGAGCGGCATCATTCACGGCCACGAGGGTATTGCCGCGCGCGGCGCCCTCCCCCGCCAGATGGTCCTCGTCGTAGATCATGTCGCAGACAGGGCCGCCAAAGCCGTCGTAATAACGGCGCACGCGTTGCACACCCGGGATCGTGCGCTTGTAGGGCTGCTCGGAGAGCTTGACCACCGGCGTCCATGGATCTGCCTCGCTCGCACGGCGGGCGGAAAGCTTGTACACACCGCCCAGCGCCGGCTGGTCATAGCAGGTCGCGAGCTTGGTACCCACGCCAAAGCTGTCGATGGGCGCGCCCTGGTCGAGCAGCGACTGAATCGTGTACTCATCCAGATCGTTGGAAACCGAGATCCCCACATAGGGCAGGCCCTCGGCATCGAAACGACCGCGCACATACTTGGAGAGCTTGGCGAGGTCGCCGGAGTCGATGCGAATAGCCGACAGACGCTCGCCCACCGCCTCCATCTCCTTGGCAACCGTAATGGCATGCTCGCAGCCCTCGCGCACGTCATAGGTGTCGATGAGCAGCGTACAGTTCTTGGGGCTCGACTTGGCAAAGGCGCGGAAGGCCTCGAGCTCGGAATCGAAGCTCATCACCCAGCTGTGCGCATGCGTGCCAAAGACGGGAATACCGTAGCGGCGGCCGGCGAGCACATTGGACGTAGAGGAGCAGCCGGCAACGTAGCTCGCGCGCGCAACGGCCAGGCCGCCATCGGGACCCTGGGCTCGGCGCAGGCCAAACTCCGCCACGGGGCGACCGTCGGCGGCGAGCACCACGCGCGCCGTCTTGGTGGCGACAAGCGTCTGGAACCCGACGATGTTGAGCAGCGCCGTCTCGAGCAGCTGGCACTCCAGCGCGGGGCCGGTGACGCGCACCATGGGCTCGCGCGGAAAGACGAGCTCGCCCTCGGGCACGGCGTCGATGTTTACATGCGCACGAAAATCGCGCAGGTAGTCGAGGAATCCAGGCTTGAACATCGCGCCGCCGGCAGGGGCCTGGAGCGAGGCGAGGTAGTCGATGTCCTCGGGCGTAAAGCGCAGATTCTCGACCAGCTCGGGCAGTTCGGCGGTGCCGCACATGACGGCATAGGCGCTGCCAAAGGGATGGTCGCGGTAAAACGCGGTAAAACAACCCTGCTCATTGGCCTTGCCGCTCTCCCACAGGCCCTGGGCCATAGTGAGCTCGTACAGATCGGTGAGCATTGCAATGTCGGTGGGATGCGAGATGTCGGTCAAAGCCATGGGGCGACCTTTCGGATGTGTGGTGCAGAATTGGAGGGTTTGACGAGAGCAGAGGATGCGGACATGACGCCCGATGCAAATCGGTTAGAGCAGGCCCATGCTGGTCAGGATCGTGTAGCCCATAAAGATGACGAACGCGATGAGGGCAAGGATAATGATGATTTTTTGAGCCGGCGCCATGCCAGGGATCTCATTCTCGCCCGTAGGCTCCTTGGAGGTGACCATGCGCTGGGCAAAGGTCATCTCGTCACGGCTCGGCTTGGGCTCGACGGACTTGGGACGAGCGGCCTTTTTAGGCTGAGGTTTGGGCGCGGCAGGTGCAGGCTTCGCAGCAGCGGGCTTGGGTGCGGGCGCGGGCGCCGGTGCGGATGCGGCGTTCGCGGCGACCTCCTCGGCCTTCGCACGCTCGGCACGCAGGGCAGCCAGCTCCTCACGCTCGCGACGGGCCTCTTCCCGAGCCTCGCGGCGGGCCTTCTCAGCGCGGAGCTCTTCCAACTCAGCGCGCTCCTCGTCGGACAATGGTTGGGACTCAAGCTCGGCCATGGTACAGCCCTTTCTTTTAAAAAAAGCCGCCGACACAATGTCAGCGGCTTATCAAATCCAAGGGTGGAGACGAAGGGAGTCGAACCCTCGGCCTCTGCCATGCGACGGCAGCGCTCTCCCAACTGAGCTACGTCCCCAGGACAAGTCGATATTTTACCTACGGCTCGCCAACTGTCAACGCCCAATAACCAGTCTTTTTGGGACGGAGCTTTTTTGACTACCATTCGCCCGACGATTTTTTAATCCCCGTCCCAGAAAAATCATCGACGAACGCACTACTTTGCGCTGGTGAGGACGCCGGTGGTGTCGAAGGCCGGGGTGAAGCTCTCGTCTACCGCGCCGCCCTCTTGCCAGAACATCGTCGTAAAGCCCAGGTCGTCGGCATGGTCGAGCACTTGCTCGTACTCCTCGCGCGTCACGGCGCGTGCCAGGTCGCCGCCCTGCTCGCGCATGAGCGCATTGGGCGTGTACTGGTTCATGACCGAGATCGGCACGTCGCCCACCGTCTGCCACACCAGGTCTAACACGCGGCACGAGTCATCCGCATGCCCCGGCAGCACCAGGTGGCGCACGATGATGCCGCGCTTCATGAGCCCGTCGTCATCCACCAGCTCTCCCCCGCGGCGCTCGATCTCGCACGCCATCTGTGCCAGGCCCGACACGGCCACGCGCGGGTAATCCTTAATATGAGAAAGCGACTGCGCAAGCCCGGCATCGGCATATTTAAAGTCGGTGAGCCACACATCGACCAGGTCACCCAGGGCAGCTACGGCACTCGCCCGCTCATAGCCGCTCGTGTTGTAGACGATCGGGATGTCCAGCCCGCGCTCCCTCGCTGCGGCAATCGCGGCCGGCAGCAGGTGAGCATAATGCGTCGCAGTCACCAGGTTGATGTTGTTGGCGCCCTGGTCCTGCAGTTCCAGCATAATCTCGACCAAGCGCTCAGGCGAAATCTCAAGGCCAAAATTGCCGGTCGAGATCTCGTGGTTCTGGCAGTAGATACATTTAAGCGAACAGCCGCTAAAGAAGATCGTGCCCGAACCGGCCTCGCCCGAGATAGGCGGCTCCTCCCACATATGAAGCGCCGCTCGGGCCACCTTGAGCGTGTCGTTAGCACCGCATACGCCGTGCGCGCCCTCATCGCGCGCCGCACCGCAACGGCGCGGACACAAATGGCAGGCGGGCGAAAAAAGATCGGTCAACGACGTCGGCATAAAAACATGCTCCAAAACAACAATTCAGCAGCTCAAACGTAAAGGGCCAGGCCGCGCAGACAGCTCCGTCCCTAAGGCGCCGTAATCGTCCGACACGATTTTTGTAATGTCAAGACTGGAATCCACAAAGTGCCGTTTTATGATGTAGGTATTCCGCCCCCCGCGGAGCAACTGGGTGAACCGTCGCGTTTATTTAGGGAGCCCACACAGTCGTACCTAGTACAGGTATCCTTCGTTGTTAAGGACGCTGGAACAGTCGATGAGGGCACCCACCTGTTTTAGGTGGGTTCATTTTCGTAACGTGGGGGGTGGTTTTCTTTTGCCGAAAATCGCCATTACAGTCCATATGGATCCCCGCCGGCATCCCGACAAGCCATCGACAACATCCCAATATCTGGTAAGCGCGTGATAATCGCACGGTGCAAACCTCCGCACCCCCTCGGTCGAGTATCATGGGTCAGCTATGCCTTTTTGCGCGTAGCGCCCTTTGACCTTTTCCTTCGACGCTTGGCGGTTTTTAGATTCATGGCTTCATCCCCGAGCTACATACCGTATCTATGCGTGGCAGCGGCGGCCTTTATCACGACCTTTCTCGCGGTGCCCATGGTCAAGCGCTTGGCAATTAAGCTCGACGCCGTCGACTATCCTTCTAAGCGCCGCATCAACACCAAGCCCATCCCGCGTTTGGGCGGAACGGCGGTGTTTTTGGGCCTGGTCGTTGCCTGCATTGTGCAAATCCTAGGCACCTGGCACCTAGGCTGGCCGCCCGTCCTGGTGCCGCACCCGCGCCTTCACATTAGCTATCCCATGCTGGCGCTCTCCTTTACCGTCATCTTTGCGACCGGCGCTATCGACGACGTCTTCCAGCTCAAGCCCAAGCAAAAGCTGGCCGGACAGGTCCTCGCCGCGCTCATCGCCTGTATCGGCGGCCTGCGGATCGGCGTCATCGTCAACCCGTTTGCCCCCGGCGAAATCATGCTCGGATGGCTCGCCTACCCCATCACCGTGATCTATCTGGTGGCATTCACCAACATCATTAACCTCATCGACGGCCTCGACGGCTTGGCCACGGGTATCTGCGGCATCGCGTCGTTCACCATGTTTTCGATGGCCGTTCTCTCGGGCCGCATCGACGCCGCCGCGCTCTCCATTGCGCTCTTTGGCGCCTGTCTGGCCTTTTTGCGCTACAACTTCAACCCCGCAAGCATCTTCTTGGGCGACTCGGGGTCGCTGCTTCTGGGCTTTGCGTTGGGCTCCATCTCGCTACTCAACGTGAGCCGTACCGCCGCGCTCACCTCGCTTATCATTCCGCTCATCGTTGCCGGCGTGCCCATCATCGACACGTTCAGCGCCATCGTGCGCCGCAGGCGCGCCCACATTAGTATCGGGCAGGCCGACAAGGGCCACATCCACCACCGCCTGATCCAAGAAGGCTACAACCAAAAACAGGCCGTACTGCTCATCTATGCCTGGTGCATCATGCTTTCGGCCGGCGCCGCCGCGATTAACCAGGTCGAGGTGCCCATGCGCGTGCTCATCTTCACCGTGCTCGCCATTGGCTCGGCGGCCTTTGCCAAGCATCTACATCTGTTTGAGCCCGTGCTGCGCCACCATTACAACAAGCGCACGCACGAGGACGAGCTCGTCACCCCCGACGACCCCGCCTTTAAGCAGGAGGAGCGGGCAGCCGAGGAGCGCAAAGAAGAGCGTCACCACAAGCTCTAGGGCAAGCTGCCGAGGATGTGCCAAGGCACCGTTAGCCAAGCGCGGCCGCGCCGCACCCATCGCACATGCCGCACCACGCGCGTCCCTCTCCCGCCCCTCGCCTACTTACGCACCGCCCCTCCAATAAACGCGTTATCATCTTGACCCATGAACATACGTTAGGAGCAATCATGCCAAACGAGAACAGCTACGAAGTCGCGCTGCAAAAGAGCAACGCCATTCGCGAGGGCCTGGCCAATACGCCCGAGAAGTTCACCATGCTCACCGGCGACCGCCCCACCGGCCGTCTGCACCTGGGCCACTACTTCGGCACCCTCAAGGGCCGTGTTGAGCTGCAGAACATGGGCGCCAAGACCAACGTGCTCATCGCCGACTACCAGGTCATCACTGACCGCGACACCACCGAGCACATCCAGGACAACGTGTACAACATGGTCATGGACTACCTTGCCTGCGGCATCGACCCCGACAAGACCATGATCTACGCTCACTCTGCCGTGCCCGCCGCCAACCAGCTCATGCTGCCGTTCCTGTCGCTGGTGTCCGAGGCCGAGCTGGCGCGCAACCCCACGGTAAAGGCCGAGATGGAGGCCTCGGGCCACGAGCTCACCGGTCTTCTGCTCACCTACCCGGTACATCAGGCCTGCGACATCCTGTTCTGCAAGGGCAACGTGGTGCCCGTCGGTCGTGACCAGCTGCCGCACATCGAGCTCACCCGCACCATCGCCCGCCGCTTTAACAACCGCTACGGCAAGGTGTTCCCCGAGGTCGAGGCACTGCTGTCCGAGACCCCGCTACTGCCCGGCCTTGACGGTCGCAAGATGAGCAAGAGCTACGGCAACGCCATCAATATTTCGATGACCGCTGAGGAGACGGCCAAGCGCATCAAGAAGAGCCAGACCGACTCTGAGCGCATGATCACGTTCGATCCCGAGAACCGCCCCGGCGTGTCTGGCCTGCTTTCGACGGCCGCCATCTGCACCGGTCGCTCCGAGGTCGAAATTGCCGAGGAGATTGGCATGGGCGGCTCCGGGCAGCTCAAGAAGTACGTGACCGAGGCCGTCAACGAGTACTTCGCACCTATCCGCGAGCGTCGCCAGCGCTACGAGAACGATCTGGACTATGTGAAGGACGTCCTGCATGAGGGCAACCGTCGCGCCAACGAGATCGCCGAGCAGACCCTGGCCGAGGTTCAGGACGCCATGGGCATGGTGTACTAGACCGATCTGCTGGCTTGAGCTTTCGATTGCTATAGGGCGGGCGCTACGGCGTCCGCCTTTTTTGGAGCCGGACCGCTTCGGCTCCGTCCATCGCACTCCCCCGACAAACAGGAACAGGCCCGCTGGCAGTTAGTTGCCAGCGGGCCTGTTCCCGAAGTACACCGTTGAATCGCACAGAGGGGAGGAATGCGAATCAAACTCAACAGGGCAGGCTTTTTCATCGCCTATTGCCTGCTCCGTTGCTGAAACCAATATAGTTCACCGTGGTTTACTTTCTAGCGTCAATATGCGCCGCCATACCTTCTCCATAAGTTAGCTCCGGTAAACCTGCAACGGAAAACCGCCACAAAGGGGACAGGCACCTTTGTGGTGGTTTTGACCACGGCAGAGCCGCTAGAGTCCGGCAGGCCAGCGACAGGCGGCCAAGTCGACGTGCATGTCGTCCTTAAACGCCACACCCTCCCCCAGCAGAAGCTCGCGCTGAGCATCGGGGCCACCAAAGGCAAAGCCCTCACAGATACGGCCGTCGGCAAACACCACGCGGTGACAGGGAATCTCGCCGGGGCGCGGATTGCTGTGCAGCGCGTAGCCCACGTACCGCGCACTCCGCGGACGACCGGCGAGCAGCGCCACCTGACCGTAGGTGGCGACCATCCCCTCGGGAATCTGCTCGACCACCTCGTACACCCGTTCAAAAAAGCCCTCAGACGCCATTGCTCGCTCCCTTCCACCCGGAAAAGCATAAACCACCACAAAGGGCCTGTCCCCTTTGTGGTGGTTTATGACAGATCGGTTAGTTGGCGGGCTGGAAGAAGGCTACGGCTACGGCGCCGGGGCCAACGTGGGTACCGATGGTGGCGCCGATGGTGTGAACGGGCAACTCGCCCTCGGTGTGGCCAGCCCAAAGTGCCGCGCTGTCCTCAATATACTTCTTGAGCACCGCATCCGAAAGACCCGTATAGCCGAGCGCCAGCGGCATGGAAAAGTCGATGCCGCCCGTCTTTTCGACCTTTTGGTTCAGCAGGTTGCGGCCGTTCTTGGAACCGCGTGCCTTACCCAGCTGCACGATCAGACCGTCCTCGACAGCCACCACGGGCTTTACGTTGAGCAGCGTGCCCACGGCGCCGGCCGCAGCAGACAGACGACCGCCGCGCACCAGGTACTCCAGCGTCTCGAGCAGGCCGATGACGACCACGCGGTCGCGCACGGCCTCGACAGCCGCCGCAACCTGAGCCGCGCCCTGGCCCTCGTCCACCAGGCGCAGCGCATACTCGACCAGCACGCGCTCGCCCAAGGTCACGTTATTGCTGTCCACGACGAACATGTCGCCGCCCGGCGCCTCGGCAAGTGCCGTACGGGCACTCTGATTGGTGCCTGATAGCTTAGCGCCCACGGTAATAATAACGGCCTCGTCGCCGGCCTCACGCGCCTCGGCGATGGCCTGCGAAAACGCGTACGGGTTGACCTGGCCGGTCTTGGGCAGCTCATCGCGCTCCACGAGCATCTCGTAAAAGCGCTGGTGATCGATGTCGATGCCATCCATGTACACATCGGTGCCAAAGGTGACGGACAGCGGCAAAACGGCCAGTGCCGGGTGCTCGGCCGGCGACATATCGCTTGCGGAATCGGTAATAATGCGGACGGACATAGCGAATCCTTTCTTGCGCAGGTCCCGCGCAGGGAATTTTGACAGCAAGGCCCCGGCACGGTATACGCGCTCAAACAGGACTATGCAGTTGTTAATTGGAAGCAAAAGCCTTGGCGGCCCTACAGCTCGCGCAGGGTGTTGAGAATCGTGCGCAGTGACGCATACATCTGCTCGCGCTGCTCCACACCCATAGCCTTACCGGTGGTATCGAGCACTTCGTGGATGATGCGGTCGGCCTCGCTCATGCTCTCGCCGCCCAGAGCGGTCAGGCGCACCGGAGCACGATACTTAACGGCGGCATCGCCCGAATCATCGACCTCGACATAGCCGCCCTCCTCCAGATGCGCGAGCGTACGCGAGACGGCGGCGCGGGTCACACCTGCCATGCGAGCCAAGTCAGCGCCAGTCAGGCCGTCCTTGCTGCGCTCAAGATAGTACAGGCACATAACGTCGG
>CAJKGV010000022.1:0-16537 GCA_905199455.1 Collinsella aerofaciens
CCGGCGCAAACTCAAAGTCGAGCACGATCTGGCGCGCAAAGTTCGTCGTATCGATGGCCGAAATATCCGGCGTCTTTTTGTCTGGCACGGTCAGGGCCTTTCTCCGTCAACTGCCGCTTGTTACATAAGCGGCTACATTGCCGTAAGGATAGGCGCCCGTGCGGACACAAAAGCGGGGCGTAATACCATGCGCCAGGCACACGCCATACAGTCGACCCCAAGAGCGCCGCCCACTCTATTCAAATGGATGAAAAAGATTTAGGCCCGGTGACTTGAATCAGCGGTCATCCCGGGCCCATCAATATGCAGTGTACCTACAGAGGGCTGGTTAATCAAACGGGCTTTCGGTGACGAAGACCTGCGCGTCTATCCCCAATCGCCCAGCGCCGTCTTCTGCCGCCCTTACGAAAGGCTGCTATTCGAGGGAATCACGTTGCTGTTTTTATCGAACATATATTCGTATTTATGACCGCGCTTTGATAGAATGGCAGTTGTTGACGGCAGCTCCATGTGCCGGGCAGCGCCCTCCATGCGACGGGAGGTGATGCCCATGACCGATCTGATTGATTTCGTGAAGCTCCTGACCGCTTTGGTCTCGCTCCTCACGGCGCTTATCGGACTTTCCGAGGCACTTAAGCAGCGTACGAAGCAAAAGAAGAGGGGTCGACGCCGTTAAGGCATTGACCCCTTGAACTAAGTAACGGCGCTGCCCAGCTATCACCCTTGGGCTGCCGTCGACTTTATTCTACCCACGGTTGCCAGGTTTAACAAATGAATTTTCAGTAATGGACCCTCGGAGCCCGCTCGCTCAACCACCTGGCCATCGGATTAGCCGGATTCTGGGACACGCCTTCCGTCCCAGGCCTCTACCGGAAAATGCGTCCCACCCTGAGGCTCGATTCCGGGACACGGTTTCCGTTTGAAGCCCCGATGGGAAAGCGTGTCCCGTTCCGAGCTCATTCCGGGATGCAGTTTCCGCTAGAGATACCACCGGGAAAGCGTATCCCGTTTTGGAGCCAAATTCCGGGTCGTAGTTTCCGCCTGAGGGCCGATCCGGAAACGGCATCCCATTCTGAAGCCGAAATCTGGAACGCACTTTCCGCCAAAAGTCGCAAAAGGAAAGCACATCCCATTCCCAGCATCAAATCAGGACGCGCTTCATTATCCCCGCTCGCACATCTCGGCAAACGAGATCAGCTTGACGTCTCCCCTACTATCCGCAGCATCCCGACATCCCTGCGTAAAGCCACGCTTCGAGAAGATCACGTAGCTTTTTCGTTGCCGTCTAAAGAGCTCGCTTCGGTGTACGAGCTTTTGCAGCACGTCTTCGCCCACCGGTTCATTGCGCCATTTGCACTCCGCAAACAGCGCAGCGCCCTCGCCATCGTCAACAATCAAGTCGATTTCTTCCTGCGTATGCGTGCGATTATCCGTCCCCCACCAGCGCCCGACACTCGCCGGAACCACATCGAGCTGGCCCGCGCGCGCGAGTTCGTACACGTATTGCCTGCATATAAGCTCAAAGACCGTGCCCATGTAATCCGATACGTGCGGCTCAATGCGCTTATACGCCATCTCGGCCATATCGTTTTGAATCAGCCCGATGTTCTGCGGCACAAACTTGTACCAGAACCTAAACATCTGGTCGCTCAGCAGATACACGGCTCGCTTATTGCTCGTCTCGTTTAGGGGCAGCTCGCGCTCGACAATCCCAAGCGACGCCAGCTTATCCACATAGCTCTTTACGTTGCTCGCAGGGATTCCCGTAGAGCTCGCAATCTCCGAGATCTTCGAGCACCCCTGAGCAATTGCCTGCACGATCGCATCATATTGCTCGGGATTGCGGCACTCTTGTAATAGCAGGTTACTCGGCTCCTCAAAGAGATAGCCCGTAGGAGTAAGAAAAAGACGTTTGATGTTGTCCTTGAGCGGTGCGGCAGGATCGACTTTCTCGATATATGCAGGAATGCCGCCCGTCATGCCATAGCAAACCGCAGCGTCTTCGCGACCCATGCTCTGCCACAACCCGAGGGTCGTCGTAAAATCGAGCGGCATGATCTTAAACTGGGCCGTACGCCTACCGTATAGTGGGCTCTCGTAGCCCAACACCTGTTCCTCCATAAACGAAAGAGACGAGCCGCATAGGATCAGCATTAGCCTGGTCTCTTTGTATAAGTGGTCGATCTTGTCTTGCAGCAACGAGCTGATCTCGGGATTCGATTGGGCGAGATAGGGATACTCGTCAATCACGACAATCAAACGTTCCGTGCGAGCCATGGTGGCCAATGCATCGAACGCCTCGTCAAAACTACGAAACGACACGCCAACAGCACCAACCGAGCCTGCAAGTATCGCCTGGCTAAAGCCGTGCAGGTTTGCCTCCGCATTGGTACGACGAGCTTGAAAGTAAATAGCCTTCTTGCCTTGGATGAACTCTGTGATAAGGCGCGTTTTACCCACACGACGGCGGCCGTAAATCACAGGCATCTCAAAGAAGCCCGTGCCATACAGTCGATTGAGCTCGGACATTTCCGCCGTTCTTCCGATAAACATAGGGCCATCCTTCCTTTACGTTATAGCTAGCTATATTATACCTTCCTATAATATAGCTAGCTATAACGTAATTCGATAAGTGGGCCACGCAAAAGGGCGGTATACCACCGCACGTGGACCATTCCGGAAAATGTATCCCGTTCTGGAGCCAAAAACTGGGCCGTAGTTTCCGCCAAGCATGCCATCCGGAAAGTGCGTCCCACCCCGAGGCTCGATTCCGGGACGCAGTTTCCGTTTGAGGCCCGATCTGGAAACGGCATCCCACTCTGAGGCCGAAATCTGGGATGTAGTTTCCGCTTGAAGGGCGATCCGGAAAGCGCGTCCCATTCCGAACGTCAATTCCGGGACACAGTTTCCGCCGACACAGACGACGACCTGCAGCCCTTATCACATGCCTTCAAATATACGATCCAGAGACACAAAACAGCAGATAGAATGCTCTTTTTCAAAAAAGTACACGTCCCGAAACTTACCCATTCTTCATAACTCGCTACCGTTCACGGTCGCCGATTACCGCCCACCGATTCAGCTTCAAAAAATGACGTCAAAACCAGGCCATCTACCTGCATGGTTAGATTTTGGTCAGCTTTTGGTCAGCTGAGCGGCAAGTTCCAGCTGATACGTTTTTGCTACCCAAAAGGAGGCGGTAGCTCATGACCCATTGCAATGACCAACTCATCGACCAACTGCTCACCCAAGCCGAACAAGAGGGGCATTGTCTGATTCCCCCGAGCACGGCGATCCGAAAAGCGCTTCTTCGGCGCACCGGCAGCACGGTTGTCTCGCCCATGCCGGGACTGTTCGCGCGCAAAACGCGCTGGAATGAGCTCGACCGGGCGCAGCGTCATTGCGAGATTATTCGCGCCCTTGCGATCATCCACCCCGATTGGACGTTCTGCTCGTTTTCGGCCGCCTGTCTGCTGGGGCTCGAGGTCTCGTGGCGACACCTGAATGTCGTGCATGTTTGCAGCTCGACAAAGCCGTCGGCTCGTCCGGGCGCACATATTCAGCGGCACCAGATTGAGATGGCCGGAGCAATACGTAGAGCCGGCATATCGGTAACGCCGCCCATCCAAACGGTCACAGATTGCCTGCTGCAAACTGGTTTTGCCGACGGCATGCCCATTGCCGATTCGGCGATCTCAAAGCTCGGCCTTGCGCGGGAACAGCTGATGGAGGCCGTCGAACAACGAGCGACTGCCCGCAATGGTCGCGCGATTCGCACCGCCCTCACAACGCTTCGATATGCCGACGCCCGCGCCGAGAGCGGCGGGGAATCGGCCGCCCGAGCTGTCATGATCGAGACGGGCTTTGCGCCCGACCGGCTCCAATACAAGCTAACGGACCCCTTCGATTCGGCAAAGCCCATACGAACGGACTTTGCCTGGGAGCGCCAGGCGCGTGAACTCACACTGGGCGAGCTCGACGGACTCATCAAATATACCGACCAGACCATGCTGGCCGGACGCACCACCGCCGAGGCACTCGTTGCCGAACGACAGCGCGAGGCGCACCTATCGCTCTACGGTCATCCTCTGCTGCGCTTTACCATGAACGAGGTCCGCTCGGCAGGAATGCTCGCCAAAAAGCTGCAGACGGCAGGCATCCGGCAGACCGCGCTGCCGACATGGCTCAACGACGTGGAGCTGTAGGAGCTGCTAGGCCACGCATCGCCGGATTGCACCCCCCCCCTATTTGGGCCGCGTTTTCCCAACGACCACGCCAACGGAAAGCGCGTCCTAGCCTGGACGCTCAAAACGGGATGCACTTTCCGGATGGCGGGCCTAGCGGAAAGCGTGTCCCGGAATCCCGTCTCAGAGCTGGACAGGCTTTCCGGTTGAGTCCTTCAGCGGAAACCGCATCCCGGAATAAACACTCAAACTGGGATGCGCTTTCCAAGTGAGCGGTTAACGGAAAGTGCATCCCACTCTGGAGCCAAATTCCGGGACACGCTTTCCGCTAGAGGCTCAAAAGGAAAGCGCATCCCATTCTGAGCGCCAAATCCGGGACGCAGCTTCCGCATGCGGAGGCGCTCCAAACAAAAGGCCCCGGCTCGCGATGGAGCCGGGGCCAAAGGCGCAGCGTATGTGGTTGATGCTGAGTGCGAACAGCCCATCAGCAATGGCCGTCCGCGCTCTACCCTACCCGCGGTGACGGGCGCGGCTGTACGGCGTATCCACCATGGGAAGATCCGGACGCAGCTTGCCGTCAAATGCGCGATAGGCGTTCTGTACGGCGGGCGCCGTGGGAATCGTTGCGATCTCGCCGATGCCCTTGCCGCCGTATGCCACGGGCAGCAGCTCGTCCTTCTCCACGTAGATGGCATGGATATCCGGAATCTCGGGCGCACGGAACAGCCCGAGCGTACCGTACCTTGCCTGGGGCACGCAGTCCTTGAGCGGCCAGTCCTCGGTAAGCGCATAACCCATACCCATGAGCACACCGCCTTCGATCTGACCCTGGATGGAGATGGGGTTGACCACCTTGCCGGAATCGTGCGCGGCGTAGACCTCGCTCACGCGGCCGTCATCATCCAGAATGACCACATGCGTGGCAAAGCCGTAGCAGATGTGGCTCTTGGGGTTGGGAACATCCGCACCCAGCTTGTCGGTCGGCTCCAGGTACACGTAGCCAAACTCGCATCCCTCGAGCGCCTTGATGGCGGCCGCGGGATCCTGAGGATGCATACCCTGGCCGGCGACGAGCTCCTGCGTGTGCAGCTGATAGGCGCGACCGTCGTCGTACTCGATCTTGACGCCGTCGCCATGCGCATTCACGGGAGCGGCGGGCGCAGACTTGCCGGCCTCGATGTCAAGCATGGCATCGCGCAGCAGGAAGGCGGCACCGCGCACGGCCTCGCCGGTCACGACCGTCTGACGCGAGCCAGACGTGGTGCCGGAGTCGGGAGCGTTCTCGGTGGAGCACTCGCCGTTGGCGATGCAGCGAAGCGGCAGGCCGCATGCCTCGGCAACGTCCTGCAAAAAGACGGTGTTGCAGCCCTGGCCGATGTCGGACGTGGCGGCATAGACCACGGCCACGCCGTTCTCGATGCGAATCTTGCAGCGGCCGGCATCGGGCAGGCCCACGCCCACGCCGGCATTCTTCATGGCGCAGGCGATACCGGCGTGTCCGGGATGCGCATAGTAGGCATCCTTGACCTCGAGCAGTGTCTCCTTCAGCGCCGTGGAGCAGTCGGCAATCTGACCGTTGGGCAAAACCTCGCCCGGCTCGATGGCGTTGCGGTAGCGAATCTCCCACGGATCCAGGCCGACCTTCTCGGCCAGCAGGTCGATTAGGCTCTCGAGCGCAAACTCGGACTGGCAGACGCCAAAGCCACGGTACGCGCCGGCGGGCGGGTTGTTGGTGTAGTAGCCATAACCGCGAATGTCGGTGTTCTGGTACTTGTAGGGGCCGACAGCATGCGTGCAAGCGCGCTCGAGCACCGGGCCGCACAGCGACGCGTAGGCGCCGGTGTCAAAGTTGATCTCGCAATCCAGGCCGGTAAAGTTGCCCTCGGCGTCGCAACCCAGCGTAAAGGTACCGTCCATGGCATGACGCTTGGGATGGAACGCGAGCGACTCGGCACGCGTGAGCTTGCACTTCACAGGACGCTGGAACTTATAGGCAGCAAGCGCGGCCAGGTGCTGGATCGAAACGTCCTCCTTACCGCCAAAGCCGCCGCCCACGAGCATGGTCTCGACGACCACGCGCTCGGGTTCGCTATCCCAGCCAAACATATGGGCACACTCTTTGCGCGTGTCGTAGGCACCCTGGTCGGTCGACTGCACCTTGACGCCGTTCTTGTACGGGAAGGCAACGGCGCACTCGGGCTCCAAGAAGGCATGCTCGGTAAAGGGCGTGGTAAAGCGCTGTGTCACGGTAAACGCGCTCTCTGCCAGCGCCTTGGCGGCGTCGCCGCGCGTCACGTGACGGCTCTGACACACGTTGTCCTTGAGCTCCACCGTGTTGCCGAAGGCAAAGAAGCTGTCATGCAGGCGCGGGGCATCGGCGGCCCTGGCCTCGACAATGTTGCGCACGGGCTCCAGCGGCTCGTAGTCAATCTTTACGAGCTTCTTGGCCTTCTCGAGCGTCGCCTCGTCCTCGGCGACCACCAGCACGATGGCATCGCCCACGCAGCGGGTGATATCGCCCTGAGCGATCATGACGTCCCAGTCCTGGATAAGGTGGCCGACCTGGTTGACCGGCACGTCCTCGGCGCGCAGGATGCCCACTACACCGGGCAGGGCCTCGGCCTTGGAGGTGTCGATGGAGAGCACGCGGGCGCGCGGATACCTGGAGCGCACGGCGCTGGCATAGGTCAGGCCCGGCTGATCGAGCTCGTCGATGTCGTCGGGATACTTGCCCTCGCCGAGCACCTTCTTGCGCACGTCAATACGGAAGGCGCGCTTGCCCACGCCGTAGTCATCGCCGCGCTCCAGGTCCTCGTCGATCTGCTTTTCGCCGCGGAGCACCGCAGCGGCCAGCGAGATGCCCTCGATAATCTTTTTGTAGCCGGTGCAGCGACAGACGTTACCGCGAATGGCGTACTTGATCTGCTCCTCAGTGGGCTCGGGGTCCTCGGCGATGAGCGCCGCACCCGCCATGACCATGCCGGGAATGCAAAAACCGCACTGCACGGCGCCCACGGCGCCAAAGGCGTACACAAAGGCCTCGCGCACGTCCTCGGGCAGGCCCTCGACGGTCACGATGTTGCGGCCGGCGGCAAGAGCGGTGGTCAGCACGCACGCCTTGACGGCCGCACCGTCCACATGAATGGTGCAGGTGCCGCAGGCGCCCTCGGAGCAGCCGTCCTTGGCGGAGTGAATGTGCAGGTCGTCGCGCAGATAGCGCAGCAGTGGCTTGTTCTGAGTCGTCGTGCACTCGACGCCGTTAACGGTAAAAGTGAATTCCTGTGCCATGGTGATTCCCTTCTACACGCCGGCGGCGATGCCGGTGCGGTCGTGGATGGCGCCATGCGGGCAGACGACGGCGCACATGCCGCACGACAGGCAGTCCACGCCGTCGATATGGGCGCAGTTGTCCTCGATGCGGATAGCGCCGGCAGGGCACTTTTTGGCGCACATACCGCAACCGATGCAGCTCGTGTCGCAGACCTTGCGCGCAATGGCGCCCTTATCGGTGTTGTTGCAGCGCACCAGAATGTTCTGGTAGCCGGGGACGAAGGCAATCACGCGCTGCGGGCACGCCATGCCGCACAGGCCACAGCCCGTGCACTTGGAGCGGTCCACGCGGGCGATGCCATCGACCAGCGCAATGGCGCCGTGGGGGCAGGCCGTGACGCAGGCGCCACAGCCAATGCAGCCTTCGCTGCAGTGGGCGTCGCCGCCTGCGGAGGCGCAACCGCTTCCGCAGGCAACGTAGGCCACGTTATGTTGAATGGATTTGGCCATAAGAGACTCGCCTATTTCTTAAGAAGGTACGAATAGTTGTCGCGCACAGCCCTGATGGTCAGGCGGACGGCCTCGGGAAGACCGGTGTTGACGGCATCGACCGAGACGGTGCGGACCGTGCCGGCGACGCGAACCTTAAAGTGGTCCTCGTCCACGGCCAGGAAGCCCTCGTTCTCGGAGTTCTCCATGTCCTGATCGCTCCAGAACAGGGTGAGCTTGTCCTTGTAGGGACGACCCTCCTGGTAAGGGCAGAACACGGCGCAGTTGCCGCACTCATTGCACATGCCGTCGACATGGACGACCTGATGCTTGGCCAGGCCCGGCACCTTAATTGCCACGTTGGCGCGGTTGGGGCACACGTCGCAGCAGACCTCGCACACCGAGCCGCAGCCCAGGCAGCGGGTCTTGGTGCAGTTGCGCTTGTCGCGGCACAGCGACCCCTTGCGCTCGTAGCAAGTGTCCTCGCGGCCGGCCTGCTCGTTGCAGTCGGCGTACTTGTTAAAGTCCACGTCGGCGATGGCACGGGCGACCTCGGCGGCATCGGCGATAGCCTCGACCACGGTGGCAGGACCGCGGCGGCAGTCGCCCGCAGCCCAGACGCCCTCGACGCCGGTGGAGGTAGCGGCAAGGCGGCCGCGACGGTCGTGCTCGACGCCCGCGGCATCGTATAGGCTGGCATCGATGCCCTCGCCCACGGCGCAGATCACCGTGGTGGCGGAAAGCTCGACGGTCTCGCCCGTGGCGACGGGGCTGCGACGGCCGCTTGCATCCGGCTCGCCAAGCTCCATAACGTCGCAGGTCAGCACGGCGCCGTTGAGCGCCTTGGGGGCCAGCAGCTCGCAGAACTCAACACCGTCGGCAAGAGCAAGATCGAGCTCTTCCTCGTCGGCGGGCATCTGCTTCTTGGTGCGGCGATACACCAGGCGCGCGTTCTTCACGCCAGCAAGGCGCTTGGCCACGCGGGCCGCGTCCATGGCGGTGTTGCCGGCGCCAATGACCACGACGTCCTCGCCCAGCTCGAGCTTCTCGCCCTTCTTGGCGGCCTCGAGGAACTCCAGCACGTCGAGCTCGGCGCCCTCGCCCAAGCCTGCAGAGCCGGGCATCCAGGCACCGGTGGCCACGACCACGTCAGTAAAGCCTTGAGCCTTGAGTTCGTCGATGGAATCCACGCGAGCGTTGAGCTGCACCTTGGCGCCAAAGGCCAGGCAGAGCTCGGCATCGTGGGAGATATCGTCGCTCGCGATACGGAACTCGGGGATCACGTGACGGACCACGCCGCCGAGCGAATCGCGGGCCTCGAAGATAGTGACGGGCACGCCGGCGCGCGTCAGGAAGAACGCCGTCGCCAGGCCGGCCGGGCCGCCGCCGATAACGGCAACGTTGCGCTCGCCGTCGTTTGCGATGGCCTGGGCGCGCAGCTTGGGCAGCACGGCGGTCATGGCCTCGCGGGCGGCCTTGAGCTTGCTGGCGCGAATCTGGGCGCCCTCGGGCTCGTAGAACGCACGCTCGCAGGCACGGCCGCAGGGATGCGGGCAGATGGTGCCGGTAATGAACGGCAGGGCGTTGCGCTCGATGATAATGTTGAGTGCGTCCTCGTAGCGGCCCTCGTCAACAGCCGCCAGATAGGCGGGAATATCCTGCTGGATGGGGCAGCTCGTGCGGCACGGCGTGGTAAAGCAGTCGGAAAGCGGGCTCTTGCCGGCGACCTTGCGGTCGGGTAGCGGGCGCAGCGGCTTCTTGTAGAGCGGATTGGTGAGCGAATCGGTCTGGATCGCGGTCACCGCCTCGAGCGAAATGCCCGCGAACGGCTTGCCATCCAGGTCGGTAAACTCGCCGGCCATCTGGCTAAAGCGCTCGTAGCCACCGGGCTTGAGCACGTCGGTCGCCAGGGTAACGGGCCAAATGCCGGCGTCATACAGGGCGCGGATGTTGTAGACCGTGGCACCGCCGGAGTAGCTGATACGCAGCTTGCCATCGAACTGCTCGGTAATGCGACGGGCAGCCTCGATGGTCAGCGAGAACAGTGAACGGCCCGACATGTACATCTCGGTGGAGGGCAACTCGTCCCTCGTCACGTCGACGGGGAACGTGTTGGTGAGCTTGACGCCAAACTCCAGGCCGTGCTCGGCGCATAGGGCAATCAGGCGCTCGAACATGGGCACGGCGTCGGCCCACTGCAGGTCCTCGCGGAAGTGCGTATCGTCGAAGACGATGTAGTCAAAGCCCAGCTCATTGAGGCGCTGACGTGCAAACTCATAGCCCAGCAGCGTGGGGTTGCACTTGATGTAGGTGTTGAGGCCCTTCTCGGTGATCAGATAGGTCGCGATGCGCTCGATCTCCGCCGGCGGGCAACCATGCAGCGTGGACTCGGTGATGGAGTTGGAGACGCGCGCCGGGATGGACTCGACAAACGCGGCGTCGACATGCTCAAACTTGTCCAAGTTAGCGAGCGCCCACGTGCGGCACTCGTTCCAGACGTCAGAGCCGCTGGCGTCCTTCATGCCCTCGATGTAGGCGTCGACCTTAGGGCTCTTGATGCCCTCCAGGTCATAGCCCACGGACATGTTAAAGACAAAACCGTTCGGGCTGCCCAGGCCGTACTCGCGAGCGATCAGGTGGCAGGCGAACCATGCCTTCACGTACTCGGCAAAGGCCTGCGGAACCTCGAGCTCGGTCGACCACTCGCAGTTGTAGCACTCGTCCTGCGCCACAATGCAGGGCTTGTTCACACACTTGGAGAGCTCCTCGCCGTCCATAACCTGAACGGTCTTGAGCTCAAAGAAGCGGGAGCCGGCCACGTAGGATGCCACGATGTTCTGGGCCAGCTGCGTGTTGGGGCCGGCGGCCGGGCCAAACGGAGACTCGATGCGCTCGTCAAAAATGGGAAGCGCGCCCTCCTGGTTGGTCGTGACCATCTTACGCACGCCAAAGATGGCGTCCTGGGTCTTATGCTCCTCGATGATCCAGTTCATCAGCTGCGAAAACGGGATCGGCCTCATGATGTCGCTCATAATGAGCTCCTCTCTGTAACGCCCGGCGAGACCGCGCGGCGGGCGCAAATACGGTGTAGCGCTAGCACAGCGCCGGCGACCCCGCGGAGGCCGCCTATACGCGCGTCGGATGCGGCGAAACATCCGACGCGCGTGAATCTACTTGTAATTAGTAGGCGCGATCGTTGAGCGTGCTCCAGAGCTTCTTGGACTCAGCCATGATCCACGCGTTGATCTTGTCCTCATCAATCCCAACGAACTCGCGATCCTTGTACAGGACGCGGCCGTTGATGATAGTGGTGCGGCAGTTTTTGCCCATCATGCCAAAGAGCATGTGGCCGTCGATGTTCTCCTCGCTCAGCGGCGTAAAGGGCTTGTAGTCCATGACGATGACGTCGGCGGCAGCGCCGGCCTCGAGCACACCGAGCTTGCGATCGAAGTACTTGCTGGCCATCTTGGCGTTGTTCTCGAACAGCATCGTCATGGCCTCGCACCAGCCCACGTTGGGCATGGCGGCGTTGTGGCGCTGGATAATCAGGAAGACCTTAAGGCTCTCGAGCATATCGTGGGTGTAGGCATCGGTGCCCATGCACACGGGGATGCCGCGACGGAAGAACTCGAGCACGGGGGCGCAGCCCACGGCGTTGCCCATATTGGATTCGGGGTTGTTGACGAGCCAGGTGCCGGACTCCTTGACGATATCCATCTCGGCAGGCGTCACGTGGATGCAGTGGCCCAGCATGGTGTCGGGACCCAGCAGGTTGTGCTGCAGCAGGCGCTCGACGGGGCTGATGCCACCGCGGTTGAGGCGGGAATCCCACACGTCGTTCATGCCCTCGCACACATGGATGTGGAAGCCGGTCAGGCCGTTGTTGGCCTCGGCCATCTTGTCCATGGTCTCGTCCGACAGCGTAAAGGTGGCGTGACCGCCAAACATGGCGGCGATCATGTGGTTATCGTTATCGCGACGCTCCTTGGCGGCCCACTGGGCAAACTCGGCGTTCTCGGCAATGGCCTGGTCGCATTTTTCCTGGCCGCGGCGATCGGAGACCTCGTAGCACAGACACGAACGCATGCCCAGCTCCTGAGCTGCGTCCTTAATGGTAAAGAGGCTGCCCGGGATCTCGCAGAAGCTCGCGTGGTGATCGAAGATCGTGGTGACGCCATCGCGGATGGAATCCAGAATCGTGGCATAGGCGCTTGCCTTGGTGCCGTCGAGTGTCAGGTTGTCGTCGATCTTCCACCACTGCTGCTCAAGATTCTCCAGGAAGTTGGTGGGGTTGCAGCCCTTAATGGCAAGGCCGCGGGCGAGACCCGAGTAGATGTGGGTGTGGCAGTTGATGAGTCCGGGCATGATGAGGTTGCCCCGGGCGTCGACGTACTCGGCATCCGGGTACTTGGCCTTGAGCTCGCACTCGGGGCCCACTTCGACGATCGTATCTCCGTCAATGGCGACCGCACCGTTTGGAATGAACGGGGTCTGAGCGTTGCGAGTAAAGACGGAACCGTTAGCGACCAGAAGCATGGATGCTCCCTTCAACATCAGGGGCGGGGTTTGACACCTCTGACATGGCGGAGTGCGAAGCGCCGGCCTACACCGGAAACGGGCCCTCTCCCGTCAACGCTTCACCAAAGGGACAAACCCTTTGAAGTGCGGCTTGGCGCCGCATGGCGTCGGCGGACGAGGCGATGCGTCCGCCGACGAATAGCACCGAATTGGTTACTTCTTGCTCTCGGGCAAGACCAGATCCACGGCAGCGTCCTTGGCAGCATCGATGTGCTGAGCCACGACCGGCGTCTGCGGAAGGATCAGGTTAAGGACAATGGCCATGATGGCGGTGGGGGTTACGGCATTGGAGCCGATGACGGTGGACACCCAGGCGGGCATACCCTCGCCGGCAAGGCAACCGCTGGCCATCCAGATACCCAGGCCAAAGACGACGGAGGTACCGACGATGGTGGTAGTGCGCTGCGTGAGGCCCTCGCGGGTGAACATGCGCACGCCGTTCATGGTGATGGTGCCAAAGACGCCGACGGTCGCGCCGCCGATGACGGGCTGCGGGATAGCGGAAAGGACGGCAGAAAGCTGCGGGAACAGGCCGGCGATGGCAAAGACGGCCGCAATGATCACAAAGACCCACTTGTTGACGACCTTGTTGGAGCAGATGATGCCCACATTCTGGCCAAGGGCGCTGGTGGGAAGACCGCCCAGCAGGCCGCCGACCATAGAGGTGAGGCCCTGGGACACGATAGCGCCGGAGAGCTCGCGCTCGGTGGGCATACGGTCGATGGAGCCCAGGCAGGCGGCGGAGACGTCACCGATAACCTGGATGGCAACCATGGGGAACACGACGGCGAGGGTAATGCAGACCTCGGGATCAAACTCGAGCGCGTAGGGCATGAGCTTGGGAAGGGCGAAGACCTGAGCGGTGGCGACGCTGGAGAAGTCGATCATGCCAAAGGGGATGGAGACGATCATGCCAACGATCATGCCAAAGAACACGGATCCCAGCTTGAGCGTGCCCTTGCCAAAGTTGGCGAGCGCAAAGACCACGGCGAAGGTGATAAGAGCGACGCACCAGGCCTGCGGGGTGCCCCACAGCGGCGTACCCATACCGCCGGCCATATACTTGACGGCCGTGGGATACAGCGAAACGCCGATGGAGAAGATGACCGTACCGGTCACGACGGGCGGGAACAGCCACTTGATCTTGCTGTAGGCCAGACCAAAGAGGACCGCGACGGCGCCGCCGACGATCTCGCCGCCCAGCAGCGCACCAAAGCTAAAGCCCGAGGCACCCATGGCCTGCAGGGCCGGCAGGAACGCGAACGAAACGCCCATGACGATGGGCAGGCCGCCGCCGATGCGACGGAAGGGAGCGAAGGCCTGAAGGGCAGTATCGATCGCCGAAAGAATGAGCGCGACCTGGATGATGTCGGTGCTCTGCTGGCTATTAAAGCCGTAGACGCCGGCCATGATGACCGCCGGGGTAATGATGCCGGCAAACGATGCCAGTACGTGCTGAAGGGCACACGGGATCATTTCCTTAACGGGAGGCATGCCTTCGCGAGTGAACAGGGCTTCAGTGCCGTTCGTAACCGTCTCCTGGGTCATTTGACCACCAATCCTCGAAGTAGTTGTTTTCGCATCTAACGCTCTATTGTGACGCAGTGCGGGGTTGAGGTTGTGCCTTCATTGCATATCGTATTAAAGATGATTCTCATTCTCAATAATAATTTTTTGTTATCAGACTATTCTTCAGCTGAAATAACGCATTTCCGCAGGTCAGGAAAGTGTCTGGTCAAAATAACATCTAACTTTTCTTTTGGTCAACCGTTTACCGCTAAATTCCTACCGTTCGTCTGCATTACGCAATGTACCTGCGGATATACGAGATGATGGGCAGCGTGTTACCATGATAAAAAATTGTTATGAACATTTCCGATTTCACCCAAAGGAGTTGCCCGTGAACGAGACCGTACGTCGCTTTTTGCCGATGGTCGATTTTCTGGAGCAGATACTCGGCAAAAACAGCGAAATCGTGCTGCACGATTTCTCGGATCCCGACCACGCCATCGTCGATATTCGCAACGGCATCGTGAGCGGCCGCAAGGTCGGCGGTCCCGCCACCGATCTGGCACTCAAGATCATGCACGACGCCAAGTATCGCGACCTGCCGTTTATTACGGGCTACGAGGGCCGCGGCGCCGGAGGCAAGACGTTGGAGTCAGCGACATACTTTATCCGCGAGAATGACGAGATCGTCGGTATGCTCTGCGTCAACACCGACCTCTCGACCGTACGCTCCATCAACGCCATGGCGCAGCAGCTCATGGCGTGCTTCGACGCGGCGCCGACGCGCACGGAGCCCGCCCCTATCGAGGTCGAAAGCCTTTCGGAGTCCACACAGGAGCTCATCGACCGCAGCATTGCCGAGTTGCTGAGCGCGCGCGGGCTGGATATAGCGTCGCTTGGTCAGAGCGACCGCGTGGACGTCATTCGCCACCTCAACGGCAACGGGGTGTTCATGCTCAAGGGCGCCGTGGCCTGCGCCGCCACCGCGCTGGGCATCTCGGAGCCCAGCGTCTACCGCTACCTGCAAAAAGTCCGCAAGGAGGGCTAACGAGCAAAATGGAGCGCGGCTCCACAAGCGATCCGTCACGTGACAAAAGACCCTGCAGCTCGCACGCGCTGCAGGGTCTTTTTGCATGTCATGTTTAGTTGTGGCCAACGCCTTAGAGAGCGGCGACGACCTCGATCTCGACCAGACCGCCAGCCGGAAGGGCGGCAACCTGGAAGGCGCTGCGCGCGGGGAACGGGGCCTCGAACTTGGAGGCGTAGATCTCGTTCACGGCGGCGAAGTCGGCGATGTCGGCCAGGTAGACCGTGGTCTTGACGACATCGGCAAAGGTAGCGCCGGCAGCGGTCAGCAGGGCCTCAACGTTGGCGAGGGACTGCTTGGCCTGGGCCTCGACGCCCTCGGGCATCTTGCCAGTCGCGGGATCGATGCCCAGCTGACCGGACAGGAACACCATGTTGCCGGCCTGGATACCGGGGGAATACGGGCCGATGGCTGCGGGTGCGTTATCGGAAGACACGACGGTCTTGCTCATGTTTTTCTCCTTACGATCAATTGAGAGAGCGTGAGCGCGGTGTTCACACCGGGAGGCACAGTTCGGTCTGAACACCGCGCTTGATTGGGATAGTACTCAAGGTTTCCGCGCGATGCAAGATTATTATCACATTGCGAGAATATTTTATCGCCCAACGGTTTCCCCGAACCGCTGAACGGTTCTCATGTGGAGCAGCCAATCCAAGCTGCTGAAGACTTTGTCCTGCTTAGGCTGCGGGCGTCGCCCACCGCAGCGACGCCACTATACTTTTGAATATCTGAGCATTTTGAAAGGCAGGATATGACCGCAACCGCCAGCCGAACCACTAACCGCAGGCCCGAGCTTTTGGCCCCCGCCGGAGGCCCGGAGCCCTTTGCCGCCGCGCTCGCCGCGGGGGCAGACGCCATCTACTGCGGCATGGGCAGCTTCAACGCCCGCCGCAAGGCCACCAACTTTACCGACGAGGCCTTTGAGCAGGCCTGCCGCGCCGCACATCTAGCCGGGTCGCGCGTCTACGTCACGGTCAACATCGTCATCAAGCAATCCGAGATGGGCGATGCGCTGCAACTCATCCATCGCTGCTCCACGCTGGGCGCCGATGCCTTCATTATCCAGGACTGGGGTCTGTTCTTTGAGGCCAAGCGCACCATGCCCGGCATCGAGACACATATCTCGACCCAGGCGAACATCCACGACGACCGCGGAACCATCTGGTGCCGTGAGCAGGGCGCCGACCGCGTGACCCTCTCGCGCGAGCTCTCCATCGACGAGATCGCCGCCATCCACGACGCCGCGCCCGATGTGGACCTTGAGGTCTTTAGCCACGGTGCCATCTGCTTTTGCTACTCGGGTCTGTGCCTGCTGTCGAGCTTTGCCATGGCGGGCCGCTCGGCCAACCGCGGCATGTGCGCTCAGCCCTGTCGTCTGCCTTACGAGCTGATCGACGAGAACGGCCGCTCGCTCTCCCCT
>CAJKGV010000023.1:0-15731 GCA_905199455.1 Collinsella aerofaciens
CTCGTGCGATAATCCTCCGCAGAAGTCACCGACAGCAGAGGGAGTTTGTGATGAAGGTTCTTTTGGTCAATGGCAGCCCCAAGGCAAACGGCAACACCGCCCGCGCACTCGCCGAGGTCGCTGAGCAACTCAATGCCGAAGGCATTGATACCGAGGTGTTTCAGCTGGGCGCCAAGCCCATTCGCGATTGCATCGGTTGCGGCCAGTGTGGCAAACTTGGCGGTCGCTGCACCTTTGACGATGACGTGGTGAACGAGCTCATCGCTGCCGCCGAGCAGGCAGACGGCTTTGTCTTCGGCTCGCCCGTCTACTATGCGCACCCCAGCGGGCGCATCCTCTCGGCCCTCGATCGCGCCTTCTATGCCGGAGGCAAAGCCTTTGCACACAAGCCGGGCGCTGCCGTCGCCGTCGCCCGTCGCGGCGGTACATCGACCACCTTCGATGTGCTCAACAAGTACTTCACCATCAACCAGATGCCCGTGGTCGCCTCCACGTACTGGAACAACGTGTTTGGCCGCGTGCCCGGCGACGCCGATGGGGATGCCGAGGGCCTTGCCACCATGCGAAACATCGGCAAAAACATGGCCTGGCTCCTGCGCTGTATCGAGGCAGGACAGGCCGCCGGCATCAACGCACCCGAGGCAGATCGCGCAACGACCAACTTCATCAGGTAGAACGGCGGAACAAATACATGAACGTGCAGATTTTTGGCACCAAGAAGTCCTTCGACACCAAGAAGGCGCAGCGTTATTTTAAGGAGCGCCGCATTAAGGTGCAGTTTATCGACCTTAAGGAAAAGGAGATGAGCAAGGGCGAGCTCACGAGCGTGATGCAAGCGGTCGGCGGCATCGACAAGCTGCTCAACCCCAAAGCCAAGGACGAGGAAACGCTCGCGCTCATCCAGCACCTTACCCCCAGTCAGCGCTTCGACAAGCTGCTCGAGAACCAGCAGGTCTTGGCCGAACCCATCGTGCGCAACGGCAAAAAGGCCACCGTCGGTTATTGCCCCGATGTATGGGGAGCCTGGGAGTAGCTTGTGTTATTTGCCGGCGCGTGGGTATAAGAGCAGGCGTTTGGCATAAGATTCAACTGTAAGCCATGTCTAACAAAGGAGGGCACATGCCCAACAAACCCGTGAAGATCATCATGCTTACCGGATACCTCGGTGCCGGCAAGACCACGCTGCTCAACCACATCCTCGCTAACGACGGCGGTATCCGCGCCGCCGTGATCGTCAACGATATCGGCGAGATCAATGTGGACGCCAGCCTTATCGCCGACGGCGGCCTTTCCGAGACCGACGACCTCATCCCGCTCACCAACGGCTGCATCTGCTGCACGCTTTCGGATGACCTGGCCAACCAGCTGCAGGGCATCGCCGATTCGGGCAACTTCGATTACATCATCATCGAGGCCTCGGGCATTTGCGAGCCCATCCCCATCGCCTACACCATCTCGAGCTTCTGCGACGAGGCCAAGGTGGGCGGCGAGCCTAAGCTCGCGCTCGACAACATCGTGGCCGTGGTCGACTGCGCCCGCATGTACGACGAGTTCAACGGCGGTCGCGACCTACTGGCCGAGGATATCGACGAGGACGACATCGAGAGCCTGCTCATCCAGCAGATCGAGTTCTGCTCCACGCTCATCCTCAACAAGACCGATACCGTGACGCCCGAGCAGATCGCCGAGCTCAAGGCCATCGTGCGCAGCCTGCAGAAGGACGCCGTAATTGTCGAGGCTCAAAACGGCGAGGTCCCCATGGAGGAGCTGCTCGACACCGACCGCTTCGACTTTATGCGCGCCTACAACTCCGCCGCCTGGATCGAGGCCATGGAGCATCCCGAGGAGCACGACGACCCCGAGGTGCTCGAGTACGACATCGAGACCTTTGTGTACTCGCGCCGCAAGCCGTTTGACCTGCAAAAGTTCACCGATTTTGTTGAGCAGGAGTGGCCCGACGAGGTCATCCGCGTCAAGGGTCCGCTGTGGCAGACCGGCGATCCGGACATGTGCTACATGTTTGAGCAGGCCGGCCACCAGATGCGCCTGATGGAGAACGGCCTGTTTGTCGACTCGGCGCCCGAGGGCGAGAAGCAGAAGATCATCAACGAGAACCCCGAGATCATGCAGATTTGGGACGACGAGACGGGCGACCGTATGACGAGCCTGTGCATCATCGGCCGTCACATGGACAAGGATGCGCTCATCGCCTCCCTCGATGCCTGCCTGACCGACTGGCACCGCGCCTAGGTTTATCCAAGCGGGCATTTTCCGCCCACGTAACCGCCAAACCACCACGAAGGTGCCTGTCCCCTTCGTGGTGGTTTTTCGTTCTGAGCCAAGGAGATTCATGTTCAACATTGTGCTGTATGCGCCCGAGATTCCGGCCAATACGGGCAATATCGGCCGCACCTGCGTGGTCACCGGCGCCCGTCTGCATCTGGTTGAGCCGCTGGGGTTTTCGCTCGACGACAAAACGGTACGTCGCGCCGGCCTGGGCTACTGGCAAAACTTGGATGTGACGACCTATGCCGGCTGGGAGGATTTTCTTGCGCGCAACGGTCTCTCCCCCGCCGATGCCCGCCTGCATCTGCTGACCAAAAAGGCGCGCCGTACCTATGCGCAAAGCACCTACCGCGACGGCGACTTTTTGGTCTTTGGCAGCGAGAGCTCGGGCATTCCCGAGCCACTGCTTGCCGCGGCGCCCGAGCGTTGCGAGCGCATCCCCATGCTGCGCGATTGCGACTCACTCGATAACGCCGAGGCTTGGGAAGCTCACGAGGAATCGCTCGGGCATACCGAGGACAGCCACGAGACCATCCTTCAACAGGATATCTGCGGCAACTTCGTCAACCCGGACGACTACCGCATCAGCGCACTCAACCTCTCCAACAGCGCCGCCATCGTCCTCTACGAAGCCCTGCGCCAAACAGGCTTTCCGGGAATGTGACAAAGGGACCGTCCCTTTGTCACATTCAAGCGCCACGCCGATGGCACACACGCCTAATTGATGCTCTAGATAAAGAGCCCTCACTTTTAATCAGAATTAACTAAAGTAAAATGAAGTTAAACGGCGGTGTGAAAGGAGAGCCTTGTGAAATATCTCGAGAACCCGTTTACCCCCAGTTTTGGTGAGGTTCCTGCCCATCTCGCTGGCAGACAACAGATTATTCGGGATTTGGACCGTGCCTTCTTGAGCCAGCGCAGGCGCCCAGAATTGACCTCGATCTTCTCAGGCGCGCGTGGAACCGGTAAAACTGCTCTCATGTCGTCGCTCGCGACAAGGGCGGAATCCCACGGCTGGATAGCCGTAAAGACGACCGCGCTCCCGGGAATGCTTGAGGAAATCGAGTTCGGGGCGAAACGCGCCGCCGGCCATCTTATCGACCCGTCTAAGAACTTCGAAGTCACCGGTCTCGGAATTGCACCGCTCGGCAGCATCGAGGTCAATCGCGTTCACGATGCCTCAACCTGGCGTTATCGCATGAGCGACATCATCGACCAGCTCAACGAGGCAGGCACCGGTCTGCTCGTCACGGTTGACGAGGTGGACCCGACACTCGACGAAATGATTCAGCTCGCAGCGACGTATCAGCACTTTGTGACCGATGGGAAACGCGTCGCCCTGCTCATGGCGGGACTTCCCAACAACGTCTCGACGTTGCTGAACCACAAGACGGTCTCGTTCCTTCGCCGCGCTCAACAATATCATCTGGGTCGCATTGCCGACTATGACGTACGCGAGGCCTTGATTCGCACAATCCAGGAAAACGATCGCCTGGCAGATGCTGAGGGAATCGATAGAGCCGTTCGCTCGATCTCTGGTTTTCCCTTCCTATTGCAACTCGTAGGCTACCGTGCCTGGGATCTCACAAGCGATTCGAAGGAAATCTCGTCACGCGACTTTGACCTGGGAATCAAAATCGCGCGCGACGAGATGGACGACCGAATCCTCGCGGCAACCTATCGGGAACTCACTGCAGAGGACAAGCGATTCCTCATCGCCATGCTCGATGACGAGGAAGAGTCCACCACCGCCGACCTTGTCGAGCGCCTTAAGCGTTCGCCGCAGCAGGTCTCCCGCTACCGACGCCGAATGATAGATGCCGGCATCATCGGGGAACGAGGACGAGGGCTCGTCGCATTTGAATTGCCATTCTTCCGCGACTATCTCGCGGCTCAATGCGTGAAATAGGCATCAATGAGGCAAAGGGGCTGTCCCTTTGCCTCATTGTCTATAGGTAGCGGCCGGTGATGCTTGCGGAGCAGGCCACGATGTCGCCCGGCGTACCGGCGCAGACGATTTGCCCGCCCGCGTCGCCACCGCCCGGGCCCATGTCGATCACGTAATCGGCGTTACGGATAAGGTCGAGATCGTGTTCGATCACGATAACCGTGGCGCCCTTGGCAACGAGGCCGTCAAACACACTCAGCAACACCTGAACATCGAGCGGATGCAGGCCAATCGTGGGTTCGTCGAACACGAATACGGCATCATCCTGCACGCGGCCCATCTCGCTCGCGAGCTTAAGGCGCTGTGCCTCGCCGCCCGAAAGCGCCGGCGTGGGCTCACCGAGCGTGAGATAGCCCAAGCCCAAGTCGTGCAAGGTCTGCAAGCGCGCCTGAACCTTCTTGAGTCCCAGTGTGGCGTCGATGGCCTCGTCCACACTCATGTCCATGAGCTGCGGCAACGTCAGCAAGCTCCCGTCCTTACCCTCGCGATGGATATGCGAGGCGGCCTCGGCGTAGCGCGAACCACGGCATGCTGGGCAGACGATCTCGACGTCGGGCAAAAACTGCACGTCGAGCGATATCGAGCCCGTGCCGTCACACGTAGGGCAGCGCAAGGCGCCGGTGTTGTAGCTAAAGGCGCCCGCCTTGTAGCCGGCTGCCTTGGCCTCGGGCGTACGGGCGAAGGCGCGGCGCAGCTCATCATGGATGTCGGCATAGGTTGCGACCGTCGAGCGCACGTTGGCGCCGATGGGCGTAGCGTCAATCAGGTTTGCGCGGGCAATACCCTCGGCATCGACCCAACGCACGTGCCCCGGCAGGCGCTCGCCAGCTGCCTGCGCCTTGAGTGCCGGGATGAGCGTCTCGAGCACCAGTGTCGTCTTGCCCGAACCCGAAACGCCCGTTACCGCGACAAGGCGGCCGCGCGGGATATCGACTTCGAGCGGTTTGACGGTATGGATGGCCTCGGTTGCCATGCGGATATGGCCCTGATCGAACATGTCGTCGTCAGTCACCTGCGGACGCAAGCGCTTGGGCTCTGCGCGCAAAAACGGAGCGATGCGGCTGCCCCGCGATTGCTCGACCTCGTCTACCGTGCCCGCAGCAATCACATTGCCGCCGCCTGCTCCAGCAACGGGACCCATCTCAACCAGATAGTCGGCTTCCGCCAGTACGCGCGTATCGTGGTCGACAACAACCACGGTGTTGCCGTCATCCACCAGATCGCGCATCACGCCCACCAGGCCGTCGACATTGGCAGGATGCAAGCCAATCGAAGGCTCGTCCAGCACATAAAGCACGCCTGTCGATCGATTGCGCACCACGCGAGCAAGCTGCACGCGCTGGCGCTCACCCGTGGAGAGCGTGGCACCGGCGCGGTCGAGCGAGAGGTAATCGAGGCCCAGATCGACCAGACGACGGGCCGCGCCCAAAAACGAATCGCAGATATCCGTCGCCATGGGCTGCATCTCGGGCGGCAAGGATGCGGGCACCCCGCGCACCCACTCAATCGCCTCGCCCAGCGTCATGGCCGCGGCCTGCGCCAGATTGATACCACGCACCTGGGGCTGGCGCGCAGCCTCGGAAAGACGCGTGCCGCCGCAATCGCGGCATGCTCCCTCGCGCAAAAAGCGCGCGACGCGTTTTAAGCCCTTATCGTCCTTGACCTTGGCGAGCGCATTCTCGACGGTATAGACGGCGTTGTAATAGGTGAAATCGAGCGGCGTGGCGCCCTCGCCGTTTTTGGGAACGTAGAGAATGTGCTTCTTAACCGCCGGACCATGAAACACGATGTCGCGCTCTTGAGGCGTGAGCTGGTTAAACGGCACGTCGGTGCGTACGCCCATCTCGCCTGCCACCTGCTTCATCAGATCCCACATGAGCGTGCCCCAGGGAAGCACCGCGCCTTCGTTGATAGTCTTTGACTCGTCGGGCACCAAGCTCGCCTCGTCCACCTCGCGCATGACACCAGTGCCGCCGCAGGTAGAGCACGCGCCGCCGCTGTTAAAGGCAAGGTCCTCGGCACCCGGCGCGTAGAACTCGCGACCGCATGCGGGGCACGTGAGCGACAGGCCCGCAGCCACGTTAAGGCTCGGCTCCACACGCGCCCCGCAATGCGGGCACACGTGATGGGCGCAGCGGCTAAAGAGCAGACGCAGGCTATTGTTGAGCTCGGTCATGGTGCCAAAAGTGGAACGCACGCCCGGCACGCTCGGACGCTGGTGTAGCGCGAGCGCCGCCGGCACGTGCAGTACCTCGTCCACCTGGGCGTGTTCGGCCTGTGTTAGGCGACGGCGAGTATAGGTGCTGAGTGCTTCCAAGTAGCGACGCGAGCCCTCGGCATAAAGAACCCCCAGCGCCAGCGAACTCTTGCCCGAACCCGACACGCCGGCAATGCCCACAAGCTTTCCCAGCGGAATATCGATATCGATGTCTTTAAGGTTATGAACGCGCGCGCCACGCACCTCGATAGCCTGCGGGCTCATCTTCTGTTCCGTCACCTTTATCACCCTACTCATGCCATAAAACTCGATCGCGAATGTACGCGCCCAGCATGGGCACGGTAAACCGGACGAGACCGTATCCGGCAGCCTCGATGACGCGCTCGCGAATCAGGCTTGCGCGATATTTACTCGCCCAGCTCTGGGTACGGTCGCAGCGCTCAATGATATCCGCCATGCGCGTCGGCTTGCCCTCGTCAACCACCATGGCCTCGATAAAAAGGCGCTGTGGACTGCGCAGCCCGTAATACAGGGGCGCGTCAACCGCTTCATAGAACTCGGAGACGGCATCCGCATGGCCATCCTCGACATCGCGCCTTTCGATGACCTGCGAGCCACGCCGGACAGCAGACCGCCACATGTAATATCCCACCAGCTGAACCATGTAGGGATGCCCCATGCTCTTGCGCGCCGCAAGGTCCGCCGTCTCCGCGTCAACGTAAAGACCAGCGTCTTTGACCGTCTGGATATACGAATCGCGTACCTTGGGCAAAGAGATCGCCCCCAACGTACGCTGCTGGGCACGCCGCAAAAACGTCACGCTCGGCTCTTCGAGCAGATCGTCAACCATACTGGGTAAGCCGGCGAACACCAGCGCAAGGCCGCGCTGTTCGCTATCGGACAGGCCTGTGGCATCCTGATCTCCCAGCACCTGCTGATAGAGAACGGCAAGAGCCGCCAGCTCCTCGATAGACGCCGATTGTGCCTCATCGATCGCAAACAGTATGCCCTTGCCTGGACCGAGCTTCTTGAGGCGCTCGTTGACCAGCCCTTGCAACGTTTCGCCCTTTGCCCGCGCCGCCTCGACCGACATCCGGTCAAACGACGGACCGAACTCCATTGACGTCACAACGGGTTTATTCGAGCGAAGCGCATCGGCTAGGCGGCCGCACAGCCCAAGCGAAGCGGAATCGGAGACAACCGCCCATCCGCGCTCGCTAGCTAAACGCTGCAGTTCCCGCAAGAGAACCGTTTTGCCACAGCCGCGGTTTCCCGTAATGAGCATGAGCCTGCCCGGCGCCCCGGCGCCGTTATCGAGCCCTTCCTCGAAATCTTCGATGACCGACTCACGACCGATGAGTATCGGAGGCCGCTTGCCTGCCGTTGGCTTAAAGGGATTCGGGTTCATGTCGGCCTCCTCGGATTGGCAAACCCTGGTAATAGTTATACCAACTTGTACCGAGTTATACCAACTGAATCTGACAAAGGGGCTGCCCCTCTGTCACATGTGGCCGAAAAACTCGGCGTCTGCTGCTCGCCAGGGGCGGAAGGTGGCGGGATCGATCTTTACGTGCGCCGCGGCGGGTACGTCGTACCATTTGACCGTGTAACCAGCGCCGTGAGAGCAAAAGACCGAGTCGGGCGTGTTGGGCAGATCGGCCTCGGGCTCATAGGCGGCCGTCTCGATTACGCGCTCGGCATCATGGCAAGCCGCATAGCCGGCGAACTCCAGGTACAGATGCCCGCGACCGCTCGTGTAGGCAGCTACCTCCAGGGCATAGTCCTGCACCTCGGATGCCGGCACGCGACCCACAAGCTTCGCCCGGTCCCCCGTCATCGTCGGTGGCTCGTACTCGGCACCCATGCGCGTGGCATCCGAGAGCGCCCGGCCCACGCACTCCCCCGGCACCTCGAGCTCAAAGTGGTACCACGGCTCCAACAGCACCGCCGCGCCAGCCTCACGCGCCTGCATGAGCCCCTGGCGAATCGCGCGGTACGTGGCCTGGCGAAAATCGCCGCCCTCGGTGTGTTTGGCATGCGCACGGCCGCCCGTGAGCGTAATGCGCACATCGGTGATGGGCGAGCCGGTCAGCACGCCCAGGTGGTCGCGCTCCATAGCGTTGGTGAGTGCCAAACGCTGCCAGTTAAGATCGAGCTCGTCGGTCGAGGTCACGGTGCCAAACTGCACGCCCGAACCCGCCGGCAACGGCTCCAGACGCAGATGCACCTCGGCATAGTGGCGCAGTGGCTCAAAGTGGCCCACGCCCTCGACCGGCTGCGAAATAGTCTCCTTATAGAGAATGCCGCCAGACTCAAACGCAACCGAAAGGCCAAAGCGATCGGCCAACACCCGCTGCACGACCTCGAGCTGCACCGCCCCCATAAGCTGCAGATGTATTTGTTCAAGATGGGTGTTCCAGCCTACGCCGAGCATGGGATCTTCGTCCGCCAACTCAGTCAGCGCTTTGAACACCGCGTGGACATCGTGTTCGCCCGGAAGCACCGTATAGGTGAGGACCGGCGCAATGACGGGCGCATCGCACGCGGGTTCCGCGCCCAGAGCGTCCCCTGGGCGAACGTGCGCAAGGCCCGTCACGGCACAAATGCCGCCAGCAGCAACTTCTTGGGCAAGCTCATACTTCTCGCCGTTATAGATGCGTACCTGATCGACCTTCTGCTCCCATGCCTCGGCACCGGAACGTCCGTTAATCACCTGTTTGGCATGCAGCGTGCCGCCGTTCACTTTAACCCAAGCCAAGCGCTCGCCGCGGTCCCCGCGGCTGACGCGATAGACGCGGGCGGCAAACTCCGGGAGCCACGCCTGTTCGCGCATCAGCGCGCATATACCATCCAACAGCTCGTCCACACCTTGGTCCTTGAGCGCCGAGCCGGCAAAGCAGGGAAAGAGCTTGCGCTCAGCAACCATGCGCGACAGCGTCGCGGAGGAAAGCTCACCCGCCTCAAGAAACTCCTCGAGCGCCGCTTCGTCCAACGCAGCAGCGTCCTCCTGAACGGCGCCACCCGCCAGCAGTTCGTTGGCATCCAGGCACCCCTCAGAAAGACGTTGCCCAAGTTGTGCCAGCAAAACATCGCGGCCGGGATTCTCCAAATCGATCTTGTTGATAAAGATGAACGTCGGGATGTCATAGCGCGCAAGCAGGCGCCACAGGGTTTCGGTGTGCCCCTGTACGCCATCGTTGGCGCCTACCACCAGAATCGCGTAGTCCAGGGCACGCAGCGTGCGCTCCGCCTCGGCAGAAAAATCGACATGGCCGGGAGCGTCCACGAGCATAACGTGGGTGTCACCATGGTCGAGCACAGCCTGCGACGAGAAGATCGTGATACCGCGCTCACGCTCAATCTCGTTCGTATCCAGATGCGAGTCGCCATCGTCAACGCGGCCGCGCTTGCGAATGCGGCCCGCGTTAAACAGCATGGCCTCGGCCAGCGTGGTCTTGCCGGCATCGACATGCGCCAAGATTCCAGCGACCGCTTGCTTCGACATGGCTCTCCTCTTATTGCAAGCCCATCGCACGCGGCAACGGGCACCCTCGTTCCACACTGGATGATACAATTTACGGGCCGGCGGGCGAAGCGGGCCCTATCCCCCGACCGAGCTCATCGCCCCGCGTTGCCGCGCGGCGATTTTCGTAGGTTCGCGCCTTGCGAAAGCCGGCTTGCAAATCAGCACAGCGAACGAAAATGACCCCACCTGGGCCAGTTTCGTTCGCATGAATTATTGATATGAGGCGTCGCTCTTACGCCTCGCGCAGCCAGTCAAACGCAACACGCGGCGTACCGTCCGACACATATACGATACCGGCGCGCTTAAACCCGGCCTTGGCAATGGCTCCCTGCATGGGCAGGTTGTCCTGATGTGTGTCGATGCGCAGGTGATCGGCACGCTCCTTGGCAAAGGCAAACATCGCGGCCGCGATACCGTGCACGGTGCCGTCGGATGCCACACGGTGCAGCACGGCGTACGGAGTGTCGCTACGCCATTGACCGTCCTCAATTACGTCATAGCACTCGTCCGGGCCCGGTAAAAAGGCAAACGTCGCCACCACGCGACCATCGACTTCGCACACATAGCTGCCACCGGCGGCGATATCGGCAGCCAGCTGCTCGGCAGAAGGCGTGCCCTCGGGCCACTGCGTGGCGTTGCCATGCGCGCGCATAAAGGCGCGGGCCGCGTCATAGATAGCCATGACGGCGGGAATGTCGGTATCGAGGGTTTTTCTGATCATCACGCGGCGACCTCACGTTTATTGGTATCACTTTGATTGAGCAATGATACCAACGTTTGGAGAGGGGCGCGATGCAGATGGGAAGCAAAAAGCGAGCCGCCTGGTCAAAGGCCAAAAGCGAGTTTTTGGGCGCTGCCACCGGCGGCGATATGAGCTACCTGTTTGCGCGCGAAGACGAGCGCCGCGACGCCCTGAACGCCGAGCGCAATGAAGCCTGGCGCTACAAGTCGTGCGAACGCAAAAACCGTTACGATACGCGCGCCGAGGCCGAGGCAGTTATGGCCGACTGCGAAAACCGCGGGCGGCGTGGTTTGGCCTGCTACAAATGCGAATACTGCGGTGGATGGCACCTGACGTCGCACCCATGGAAATAGACGCCGCATCGGCACGGCGCTAGCGAAGCGCCGGTAATCGCACGCAAGTTACGGGCGCGGCGGCACTAACACATCGTAGCGAACGGCCTTGCCCGCAAGCTGATAGCTCGGCTTAACGCCGGCAAGCAGTGGCCCCTTCACCGGTCGCTTGATAACGACCTTGCGCGGGTGCGCCGCAAGCGCAGCTTCGACCAGCGTCTCCTCATCGGCACACGGCTGTTCCAGATGATGCAAAAGTTGGAACTTCTTTTTCACCGCCGCGCTCTTGGTGCGCTCGGGAAACATGGGGTCCAGATACACCACGTCGGGGGCGGCAAGCTCGCCCCGCCCGATCAGCTCAGCCGTATGGCGAAGGCCGGTAATACTGTCCTCGCCCGCATGTAAGCGCATGCGCGCCACGGCTGTCGCAAGCGCCGGATCATCTGCCGCGCGGTCCAAGGCATCCTTGAGGAGCGCCGCAATCACGCAATCCTGCTCATACAAATCGACCGCAAAGCCCGCGGCCGCGAGCAGCAGCGAATCCTCGCCAAAGCCTGCCGTGGCGTCAATTGCCCACGGCCGCTCGATGCCTTTTGCACGCGCAGCCTTCACCAACAGCTCTTGCTGCAGACGGCCCTGCTTGAGTCGCGGCAGCATGCGGCCAAAATCGGCACGCAGCTCCATCGTGCCGTCGGTGAGCGTGAGGCCCTCGGGCTTCCCGGTCAGCTCAAGCCCCGCGGCCCGAGCAACAGAAAAGGGATCGACGACGCCCATGGGTACTCCTTAGCAAGCAAAACGAATACGTGGGCGCCGTTCATGACGACACCCAACCGTCCGCTATTGTCCCACATGTGACATGGCCCACAGCATCCCAATGCAAAGCACCGCCATCAATCCCGTGCACACGGCAGCGGTCACGGAATCACTCATGCGCCTTCCCAACGACCGCGGCTCACGCACTTGCCCTGCTCCGTACATCATGGCTCCTCCTTGAGACCAGCTCCTTGTTACGACCTCATCATCGCAGCGCCGCACATGGGCTGCCATCGATTTGGCTTACGTCCAGCTTTCCTTTTTGAAAGGTTGGACCGTACAGGCAAGAGACGCTTTCAAACGCATGCATCGCCGCGTTGAACTACAATGTGCTTCACCATATGTGCAGTACATTGGGTGCGCCAAGTTGGCGTACTCGTATCGAAAGGACCAGCCATGAGCTTCACTCGCAAGACTCTCAAAATCCTTGCTCTCATCTACTTTGTTTTGGGCATCGCCAGCCTCGTCACCGCCGGCGTCGGTATCGCCACGGGCGGTCTCGATTCCACGTACGGTTCGTACGCCACGCTCGCAGCGGTCGTGCTTATCGCCAAGGGTCTCGTCGACCTTGCCGCAGGCGTCGCCGGTATCAAGGGCGCCAACAAGCCTTCGCAGGTGGACGGCGCGTTTAAGCTCGGTATTGTTGCCGCGGTCGCCACGCTTGCCCAAGCGGTGCTTACGCTTCCCGCGTTTGGCGGCGACGCCATCAACTTTGGCGCCTTTGTCGTCGTGGTGTACGACCTGTTCTTTGTTCAGCAGGCACACGCCGTTAAGGCCGAGAACAAGGACCGCCTGTAAGCGCCCGCTTCTCATAACCTCTGTTTCAGCCAAGCAACTAAAAAGGGCCGATCGCGCATCTCCGCGGTCGGCCCTTTACGTTTGCCCAGATAAAACCTGCCAAAATAAACCTGTCCCTTTTTGGTAGGTTAGTGGCGGTACTCGGCGATGATGAAGTCGATGTCGGTTTGAAGGGTGTCCAAATTTGCCAGGCGTTCTTTGTCGGAAGGGCGCGTACGGTAGTAGTACGGCGTCATCTGGAACACTGCCTCGATGTCGGCCTGGGTCTGAAGCGTAATATTCGCAGACACCCGCTGCATTCCGACTAACTCGAGCTCGGTGGTCTTCGGCAGCTTCTCATCGTTAAGGTACGGCGTGTCGTAGAGCACCTCCTTAAGCCCAAAGAGATGACGGGCGCCCGGCACCACGGTGTAGAGCGAGCCCTCTGGCGCCAGCACGCGGGCAAATTCGCGCTCGTTAAAGGGAGCAAAGAGCTCGGTCACCATATCGAAGGCGCCATCGGCCACGGGGATATCCTTCATGTTGGCTACGAAATAGGCTGCATCGCCGCGCTTGGCGGCCAGGCGAACCATCTCTTTGCCCAAGTCGAAACCGTAAGCATCCACGCCCGGCACCGCGCCCATGGCGCTGGTGTAGTAGCCCTCACCGCAGCAAATATCGAGCAGCGTCATGGGATCTTTCGTAAACGCGGCGCGCCCAGACACCTGCTTGCGCACCAGCTCAACCATCGCATCGCGCAACGGCGCATAGTATCCACGGTTCAGAAAGTCACGACGGCTGCGTGCCTGCGACTTGGGATCGCCCATGGAGTCGCCGCTCTTGGACGAACGTAGTAGATATAGATAGCCCTCGCGAGCTCGGTCAAACCGGTGTCCGCCCGCACATGCAGCACCACGCTCGTCGTCCACCAACGGCTCATGGCAAACGGGACACAACAACATGGCAACTCCTTAGCGCGAACAACACAACGCCCACCATTGTCGCACGCCTTCCCCGCCTAGTCATTGGGGACGTTCTTGAATGACTAGTTAGAAGAGATAAGGAGTGTCCCCAGCTGCCGGCAGAAAAGGAACGTCCCTACGTGCCGACTGGTTGCATTAGGAGTATCATCATCTGCGCAAATAAGCACGAAAGAGCATATTAGAGATTGAGAGCATATGGCTGACACCGTATCTAAGCACATTGACATGACCACCGGCTCGCTGTGGCGCAATATCCCCCTGTTCGCCTTCCCCGTGGCCGCCACGAGCATCTTGGAGCAGCTGTCGAACCTCATCGCCACGGTCATCATCGGTAACTTCTCGGGCGACCAGGGAACCCTCGCCATGGCAGCGGTCGGCTCCAATGTTCCGCTTACCAGTCTTATGCTCAACCTGTTTATAGGCATGTCGCTTGGCTCCAACGTGGTCATCGCCAACGCCATCGGCCGCAACGATCAGAACATGGTCAAACGCGCCGTCCATACCTCGATTTTAATGGCGCTCGTGGGCTTTGTCGTCATCGCCCTGGGCGAGGTCTTTGCCGAGCCCATGCTCGCCGCGCTCAACGTTCCCGCCGAGACCATGCCGCTCGCTTCACTCTACCTACGTGTCTTTTTGCTCAGCATGCCCTCGATTTTGCTCTACAACTTTGAGGCCGCGATTTTCCGCTCCGTCGGCATCACCCGCATGCCGCTGCAGGCGCTTGCCGTGTCCACCGTCCTCAACATTGGCCTGGACCTCATCTTTGTCCCCGTACTCCACTGGGGCGTCGCGGGCGTCGCCATCGCCACCGCCATCGCCTACACCGTCAGCGCCGCTACGCTCTTTATTCGCCTGCTCAAGACCGACTCCGTCGTCCGCGTCACCCCGCGCGACCTGGCTATCGACCCCGTCGCCCTCAAGCGCATCGTTAAGATCGGCCTGCCCGCCGGCATCCAAAGCGCTGTCTTTGCCGTCGCCAACATCATCATCCAGTCCGCCATCAACAGCCTGGGCACCGAGGTCATGGCGGCATCGAGCGCCGCCATGAGCCTGGAGTACGTGTGCTACAACCTGCTCAACAGCTTTAGCCAGGCTTGCACTACCTTTGTGGGACAAAATCACGGTGCCCGTCAGATCGACCGCTGTACCAAGACGCTCAAGGTCTGCCTTGTCGAAGGCGGTATCGTCGCGCTCACCACAATTATCGTTATTGTCGGCCTGGGGCGTGAGATCTTGTCGCTGTTCAACAGCGATCCCAACATCGTCTCGATCGGCTATATCCGCGTGTGCTCGATCTTCCCGGCGTACGCCTTTAGCATGTTCTACGAAAACATGTCAGGCTACCTGCGCGGCTTTGGTATCTCGCTCACGCCCGCCCTCATCACCATGATCTGCGTCTGCGGCATCCGCTTCTATTGGGTGTTCTGCGTGTTCCCGCACTTCCGCACCTTTGCGAACATCATGATGGTCTACCCCATCAGCCTGGGCACCACGGCGTTCTTTATGGTCGTGGCGGTACTACTCTGCCACCCGGCACGCACCTATCGCGCCACCCAAGCCAAAGCGACAGCCCGCTAAACACCGCACTCAACGCCACGCCAGTCATTAATTGACAATATGCGAGCTCATATAGTCGATAAAGCGCCTCGTGGCGATGGGCATGGTGTCCCAGCTGCGCCAAGCCGCCACTACGTCGCGCGAGGGAGCATGCACGATGGGACGTACGCGAATATCGGCCCGCATGCCCTCAACGGTACGGCGATATAGCATACTCACGCCTAGGCCCTCCTCCACCATCGCCATGATGGTGTAGTCGTCGGTGACCTCGCTCGTCACATGCGGCGACAGCTCATGCGCCGCAAATGCATCGAGCACCAGACTCTGTTCGCCCTCATCCAGCAGCACAAACGGCTCGGACGCCAGGTCGGCGAGTGTCACCTTTTCCTTTGCCGTCAGCGGATGCGCGGCCGGCAACAATGCTACCAACTCGTCGTGATAGACCACGCGCTTCTCGAGCCCGGTGGTAAATCCGCGCGCCGTAAAACAAAAATCAACCACGCCATCGTGCACCCATTGAGCGTTGCGCGTGTAATCGCCCTGCTTGAG
>CAJKGV010000024.1:0-15598 GCA_905199455.1 Collinsella aerofaciens
ATAAAGGGGTAGCTCTTGTCATCCTTGAGGTCGACGTTAAAGTACGGATGGTACTGGCCGATCAGGTTGCGCTCGAGTACAAGCGCCTCATGCTCGGTTTCGACAACGATGTAGTCAAAGCTCGCCACCAGCTGCATCATCAGCGGGATCTTTTGACGCTCATCCTGCAGTGTCACGTATTGACGCATGCGGGCGCGCAGGTTTTTCGCCTTGCCCACGTAGATGACATCGCCCTTGGCATCCTTCCAAAGGTAGCATCCGGGCTGTGTGGGAACGCGCGAAACCTGCTCGGCAAGCGTTGGTATGTTGTCGTGACCGGCCACGCGCACCTACTTGCGACGAAGCAGCGCCGAGACCTCGGGCATCTTAAGGACGACGGCAAGGCCAAAGGTAACAACAAGCGAGGCGACACCCGCAACGCAAACGTAGCCAAGAGTAATCAGAATCGAGCCGCCAAGTGCCCCGACAAAGTGTTCAAGCGCCCACATGACGCCGGCGCCTGCGGCAGCACCCAGGCCACCGAGCAAAAGGCCAAAGAAACCGCCATGTAGGATAGATTTGACCTGAAGGCCACGCAGGCGACGACGCAGCCACCACAGCGAACAGCCGACCAAGATCACGTAGTCGACGACATACGAAAGCGCGATTGCCGGCATACCGAAGCCCAGCACAACGCCAAACAGCAGAACCGAGCCGGCCTGGCCGATGGCGGAATACAGGCAATAGCGGCTATAGGGCTTCATGTCGAGCAAGGCAGAGAAGCTCTTCTGCATCAACACGACCACGCCGTAGAGCGGCAGCGAGAGCGCCAGGTAGACAAGGTACTCGGATACCAGCGCCACGCCGGATTCATCGAACTTGCCAGCACAGTAGATCATATTGAGCGGACGTGCGAAGACAATCAGGTACAGTGCGAACGGAATCAGGAAGAACAGCATCTGGGCGACGCCACGCGAAATGCCCGTGCGAACGCTGTCGTAATCCTTCTCCTGTGCGTCATGAGAGAGCTCGGTATAGAGCGCCGTCGAAAGCGAGGCGGCAATCAGCGCGTAGGGCAGCGTGTACCACAGGCGCGCATAGGCGATGACGGAAGGACCCGTCTCGGGCTGGACCACCAGCGCGGCAGCGTTGGTGATAGAAGTCGAGACAAACATGCACACCGTGGCGAGCAGCGTCGGGATACCGAGCGCAATCGTCTGGCGCAGCGCGGGGTCCTTAAAGTCGATATGGATATGGGGATGCACGCCGTGCTTGCCAAGCGCGGGAATCTGACATGCCATCTGAACAAAGACACCGAGGGTCGTACCGGCCGCAATCAAGATGATGCCGGCACGTTCGCCAAACTGTGCGGACACGGGCGCAAAGCCCATAAAGCTCGCAATGACGATCACATTGTTGAGGACCGGGGCAAACGTCGACCAGAAGTAGTCGCGGTGTGCGTTGAGAACGCCCGAGAACACCGAGCCCAAACCATAAAACAGAATCTGGATGGCAAAGAAACGGAACATGAACGCAGCGGTATCCATGCTGCCACCGTCACCCGAAAGGAACGATTGCGTCCAGATAAAGCCCGGGGCGAACACGGTCCCCAGCAACGAAATGCCACCCAGCACTAAAAGCAGAATGCCGAGCAGGTTGCCCACGTACTCGTTCGAGGCCTCGCGACCCTGCTCACGCCTCACGCCCATGTACACGGGCAAAAACGCCGTCACGAGCATGCCACCCATCACGAGTTCGTAGAGCATATTGGGCAGGTTGTTGGCGACCTGATAGGAGGACGAGAGTAGCGACATGCCGATAGCGGCCGCCATTGCCCACGTGCGGATAAAACCGGTGACGCGAGACACGATAGTCAGGATGGTCATAAGCCCGGCGGAACGACCAACCGTGGAGTAGTCCGACGAGCCCATGTCGTCAGTGTCATCTCGCGACGAAGAAGCTTCGGATGAGGGTGTCTGAGGCGCAGATTCTTTTGCAAAATGAGCTCCGCGCTTCAATTCTTCCTGCGGCATCGCTCAGTCCTCTCTCGTAATCGCGGCAACCGTCGCCCCGCAAAATGCAATTAAATCATCGGGTGCAAGCTCGAGCTGATAACCACGCTTGCCTCCCGAAATAAAAATGGTATCCCAAAGGACACACGTCTCATCAATGAGCGTCCGGTAGCGTTTTTTCATACCGACCGGGCTGCAGCCGCCGCGAACGTAGCCAGTCGCCGCAAGCAAATCCTTCACATGCATCATGGCCAAGGACTTCTCCCCCGCGGCACGCGCGGCGGACTTTAGATCGAGCTCGTCGGCAACAGGGGTGCAGCACACGACATGGTCGTTGGACGGCGTCACGCAGACCAAGGTCTTAAATCCTTGTCCGGGCTCCTCGCCAAGCTGCTCCGAAATCGCGACCCCCAGGCCCGCCGACTCATCACCATCGTCTTCGTACGTATGTAGAACATAGGAAATGCCGGCGCTTTCCAGCTCGCGCATCGCATTGGTTTTTGGCGTCTTTACAGCCTTTGCCATGACATATCCTTTCCCTCGCATTCGGACGCAACGATTAAGTATATGTCCAATTCGGCTGCATACGTCACTTCGGCACAGCAAGCGCCATCGAATCACAAGGAGTCGATGGCGCCCATAAACTGAATCGCCTATTTATTGAGCATCAAGTTGAGCCTGACGCTCCCGGTCACGCCTGAGCAACGGTGCCAAAAACTTGCCCGTATAACTCTGCGGACAGTCCGCAACCTGCTCCGGTGTGCCCGAAACCACGACGGTTCCGCCGCCGTTACCGCCCTCGGGACCCATATCGATCAGGCGGTCGGCAACCTTGATGACATCAAGGTTGTGCTCAATCACCAGCACCGTGTTGCCCGCATCGACCAAGCGCTGCAGCACATCGAGCAGCTGGCGGACGTCCTCAAAATGAAGGCCGGTCGTCGGCTCATCCAAAATATAGAACGTCTTGCCCGTCTGGCGTCGATGAAGCTCCTTGGCGAGCTTCACACGCTGCGCCTCGCCGCCCGAGAGCGTCGTGGCGGGCTGGCCCAGGCTCACGTAGCCCAAGCCTACATCGTACAGCGTCTGGAGCTTTCGCTTGATCTGCGGGATATTCCCAAAGAAGGCCAGCGCCTCGGTGACGCTCATGTCGAGCACGTCCGAGATGGTCTTGCCACGGTAGGTGACCTCGAGTGTCTCGCGGTTGTAGCGTTTACCGCCGCAAACTTCGCAGGGAACGTAGATATCGGGAAGGAAGTGCATCTCGATCTTAATCTGCCCATCGCCCTTGCACGCCTCACAGCGCCCGCCACTCACATTAAAGGAGAAACGACCCGGCGAGTAGCCGCGCGCCTTCGACTCCGGCGTACTCGCAAACAGCGCGCGAAGATCATCCCACAGGCCGATATAGGTAGCAGGGTTGGAGCGCGGCGTGCGGCCAATCGGCGACTGGTCGATATCGATAACCTTATCGATACACTCGATGCCCTCGATTTTCTTATACGGACCCACAGGGCGCGTCGAACGGTGAATGACATTCGTAAGGGCAGGCGCAATGGTGTCGGTAACCAGGGAGCTCTTACCCGATCCCGACACGCCGGTAACGACCGTAAGCGTACCAAACTCGATCTTGGCGGTAACGTTTTTGAGGTTGTTGGCGCGGGCGCCCGTAATCTTAAGGCAGCCGCGACCGGGCTTGCGCCGTTCATCGGGAACCCGAATCATTCGCTTGCCGGTCAGGTAGGCACCCGTCATCGACTCAGGACACGCCATGATATCGGCAGGCGTTCCCGCCGCGACTACGTGTCCGCCGTTGACGCCGGCGCCGGGCCCCATGTCGATCACGTAATCGGCGGCACGGATTGTATCCTCGTCGTGTTCGACGACGATAACGGTATTGCCGATATCGCGCAGGCGCTCGAGCGTCTTGATCAAGCGCTCGTTGTCACGCTGATGAAGACCGATCGAGGGCTCGTCCAGAATATAGAGCACGCCCATGAGACCCGCGCCGATCTGCGTTGCCAGACGAATACGCTGCGCCTCGCCACCGGAAAGCGTCGCCGAGGCACGATCGAGCGTCAGATAGTCGAGTCCAACATCGACCAGAAAACGCAAGCGCTCCAGGATTTCCTTGACGATACGGCCGCCGATAAACTGTTGGCGCTCGGTGAGCTCCAGGCCCTCAAAAAACTCGAGCGATTCACGGCACGACAGGCAACAAACCTCGTAAATGGACTTGCCGCCCACGGTGACGGCGAGCATCTCGGAGCGCAAACGAGCGCCGTGGCAGGTCGAGCACGGCTCCTCGCGAATGTACTTCTCCAGGCGCGCCTTGGTGTTCTCGTTCGTCGTCTCGGTATAGCGTTCGTACAGGATGTTGCGAACGCCCGAAAACTTGGTATCCCACTGGCTGCGACGTCCGTCGAGCTTTTGGTAGTCGACCGAGATCTTCGTATCGCCCAGGCCATCCAAGAATGCACGACGCACGCGAGGGGGCAAGTCCTCCCACGGCGTATCGGCGCTCACCTTAAAGTGTTTGCAGACCGCAGCAAAAATCTGCGGATAGTAGTTCGAATTGCCAAACAGGCTACCAAAGACTCCGTCGGCAATGGACTTCGAGGGGTCCTCGATCAGCGCCTCGGCATCAACGGTTTTCTTAAAGCCCAGGCCGTCGCACTCAGGACATGCGCCATAGGGAGCGTTAAACGAAAAATCACGCGGCTGAAGATCGTCAATGGAGTGTCCATGCTCCGGGCACGCCAAGGCCAACGAATACTCCAGCAGCTCGCCCTCGGTCCCCTCGGGAGCATCACGATCGGGCAGCATGTACACGTTTACATTGCCGTGAGCCAGCGCGGTCGCCTGCTCAACAGACTCGGCGATACGGCCCAGAGAATTCTCACGGATCACGATGCGATCGACCACGACCTCGATATCGTGCTTGAATTTCTTATCCAAATCGATCGGATCGTCGAGCGAGCGCACTTCACCGTCGACACGCACGCGGCTAAAGCCCTCGGCGCGAAGGTCCTCAAACAGTTTGGTGTACTCGCCTTTTCGCCCGCGCACCACCGGTGCCAGCACAAACGCGCGGCGGCCCTCCCCCGCCGCCAAGACCTTGTCGGCAACCTGGTCGGTCGTCTGGCGCTCAATGACGCGGCCGCATTCGGGACAGTGCGGGGTGCCCACACGGGCGAACAGCAGGCGCAGATAGTCATAAATCTCGGTTACGGTGCCAACCGTCGAGCGAGGGTTTTTAGACGTCGTCTTTTGGTCGATCGACACCGCCGGCGAAAGGCCGTCGATTGAATCCAAGTCGGGTTTGTCCATCTGGCCCAAGAACTGGCGCGCATAGCTCGAAAGACTCTCGACGTATCGACGCTGGCCCTCGGCATAGATAGTGTCAAATGCCAGCGAACTCTTGCCCGAGCCAGAAAGACCGGTAATGACCACGAGTTGGTCACGCGGAATGGAAACATCGATATCACGGAGGTTGTGCTCACGAGCGCCGCGAATAACGATAGAAGAATCAGACATGGAAGCTCCTTGCCTCCTATTGCATCGAATCATACTGTCGATGAGTTTAGCGCACTCGACGCGCACAGATGTTCGTAATACAAGATTCGCAGACCTTTAGCTTTGCGTATCGGGTGCTTTGTTTCTCGAAATGCCGTGGAAAGGTTACAGTAATCTACTACTGAACTTAATTTGCTGTAACAGAGGAACGTCCATGACCGAAGATATCCCCCTTGAAATCACTTCGAGCGACATGGCCAATCTGCCCATATTCATCGCCGTCCTTATCGTGGCCACCGTCGTCGTGCGCGTGTATTTTTCAATCAAACACAATGAAAAGCCGCCCATTGCCCGCGTCTTTTGGTGCGCGACGCTCCTCATCCCGCTCGGCGTGGTAGCTGCACGGATTACGAATCAATTGCTCGTAAATGAGGACAGTTCCCTATGGGTCCTTTCTTATTCGGCGCTCGGTGCTGCCGCCGTCATACTTCTTGTCGAGCCCTTGGTTTCGGGACTTATTGACCAAACCGATCTTGAGACGGGAACGGTTGCCTGTATTTGCCGTGACATCCTTGTCATCGCCGCTGTTTCAGCGCTCTCGTTCGTTTCACTCGAAATTGCCTGCAACGAAACGTTCTATCACATTCCCGCCAACTCATTCGGGTTTTCCGTCGGGCTGCTCGCGACGGTTCTGCTCTCCCTTTATCTGCTGGGACAGCGTCATGGGGGCGTCATGGCCCTCGTGCCCGTCGTCTGTTGCATCCTTGGCATTGCCGAGCACTTCGTCATAACGTTTAAAGGCGAAGCCATCCTGCCAAGCGATATCTTGGCCCTTGGCACTGCAATGGAAGTGAGCGAGGGATACGAGTTTACCTTTACCGCCGGAATCGTAACCTCTCTCGCCCTGCTGGAGATTTCCCTGGGGCTTCTTTCGCTTATCCGACCGCGAAAGCTCCGTACGCCCACCCATGTCTTCCCCGCAATCGCCGCTAACCTCTGCGCTTTTCTGCTAGTGACCGTTGTGGGGCTCTCGGGCTTTTCCAGCATCGACTTGGAGCAGGCGCTGAATTTTGGATTTGACCGTTGGCAGCCCATCACCACGTATGCGTCTCAGGGTTTTATCACTTCGTTCACCGAAATGGTCAACGAGTTGCCTATTGAGAGGCCCGAAGACTATACGCCCGATGAGGCGCAGAGCATCGAGCAGGAGCTCGCCGCCACCTACGACAGCACGTATGGCTCGAGCGAGCAGCGCGCGGCGGCCGTTGCCCAGTTCAATGAAATCAAGCCGACGATTGTTGCCGTCATGAACGAGAGTTTTAGCGACCTTTCGTGCTTTGAGCAGCTCCAGGCGGCCGGGTACACCGGCCCCGCATTCTACAACTCGCTTCCCGACACACTTGTTCGCGGCACCATGCTCGCTTCGGTCGCCGGTGGCGGAACGGCGAACTCCGAATTCGAATTTTTGACCGGAGCGACAACGGCCTTTGTCGGATTAGGCAAAATCCCCTATCAGCTATATCAGATGAATGGTGTCAACAGCCTGGCAAAGGACCTTAAGGAGCTTGGGTATACCGCTACCGCTATGCACCCGCAAAACCCCGTCAACTACCATCGAGATAAAATCTATCAGCAGCTGGGCTTTGGAGACTTTCTTTCGATCGGCGATTTCGAAGGTGCGCCCTGTTACCATGCCGGCGTATGCGACTACGCCACCTACGACAAGATACTCGACCTGCTTAGAACCGACGAAGCCCCACAGTTCATCTTTGACGTCACGATGCAAAATCACGGCGGCTACGACTATGGCACCGTTCCCGCCGAGGAGCTGACAAACTATTGGGTCGAGGGAGCCAGCGAGGGCGCCAATAGCGCGCTCAACACCTATCTTACCTGCATCAACGCATCCGACCGGGACCTCGAGTACTTTATCAACGAGCTCCGCAATATCGGCAGACCGGTTGTCCTTGTCTTTTTTGGCGACCATCAGCCGAGCGCCGCAACGACTCTCAACGACGAGCTGTACCCTCAGGAAGATACGGCAAGCCACGCTTTCCGTATCTATCAGTCGACATATTTCGTCTGGGCTAACTATGAAATCGCCGGCAATACCGAGCTCAACGTCTACGACACCGTCGGGGCAAACGAGATTGCAGCCATTACCCTTAATAAGATCGGCGCCCCGCTCACCGACTATCAAAAGGCTCTGCTTGCAACAAGGTCAGATGTGCCCACCATCAATGTCGCCGGCTACCTTGGTGCCGACGGGCTGCGCTACGACTTGGAATCTGAAGACAGCCCATACGCCTCGACGATCGACAAGCTGCAGCGCATGCAATACCTCGAGTTCGCCAGCAAAGTTCAGTAAGCCCGCCCATTCGCTTGGGCCCATCGTATTGCAAGCACGCTCGGCCCAAACGCATCGCAAATGACTCCCGCTCGCAAACGAGGGTACAATGACGCTCGTGTCACATCACGGGGCTCCGGCCCCAACATATACAAAGGAGTCATACATGGGTTGCGAGCACGCACAGGCCGCCGGCGGACAAACGTCGCCGTCGCAATTTGAGGAGAACACACTGTCCGAGGTCAAACGCGTCATCGCCGTGCTTTCCGGCAAGGGCGGTGTCGGCAAGTCGTTTGTCACCGGTGCCATCGCCACCGAGCTTGCCCGTCACGGCCACAAGGTCGGCGTCCTCGATGCCGACATCACCGGTCCCTCTATCCCCAAAATGTTCGGTATGAGCGGACGCCACGTCCATGCCCTTGGCAACCTCATGCTGCCCGAAATCTCCGAGCACGGCGTCAAGGTCATGAGCTCCAACCTTCTGCTCCAAAACGAGACCGACCCCGTCCTTTGGCGCGGTCCGGTCATCGCAGGCGCCATTAGGCAGTTCTGGAGCGAGACCTCGTGGGGCCCCATCGACTACCTGCTGGTCGACATGCCTCCGGGAACAGGCGACGTCGCGCTCACCGTCTTCCAGTCGCTGCCCGTCGACGGCATCGTCATCGTCACGAGCCCGCAGGATCTGGTCTCGATGATCGTCGCCAAGGCGGTCAACATGGCCGAGAAGATGAACGTCCCCATTCTGGGCATTGTCGAGAACATGAGCTATATTGAGTGTCCCGACTGCGGCAAGAAGATCGAGGTCTTTGGCAAGAGCAAGCTCCCCGAGGTCGCAGAGCGCTATAACCTCGACATCTTGGGCCAGCTTCCCATTAATCCGGCACTCGCCGAGGCCTGCGATAAGGGCGAGGTCGAGACCGCACTGCCCGATGGCATGTTGCCCAAGGCAGTCTCTGCCGTCGAGGCCATTACCCCGCACGAGACCGACGAGGCCTAAGTGAACACGAGCGCCTTCTATGACGTCCTGGTAATCGGCGGCGGGGCTTCAGGCCTCGCCGCCGCCATTACGGCCGCACGCGCTGGCAAAAGCGTCTGCATCGTTGAGCGCGATGTCGCCTGCGGCCTTAAGCTCCTTGCGACCGGCAACGGCCGCTGCAACCTCTCCAACGAATCGATTGATCCACAGCGGTATAACCACCCCGCATTCGTTGAATCCGTTATGGGCCCCCGGCCCGAACAAGAGCTTATGGGTTTCTTCTCCTCGCTGGGCATCATGACAACCTCCGAGGAAGGCCGGCTGTACCCGCGCTCCCTTCGCGCCGAATCGGTGCGCGACGCGCTTCTCAATGTTTGCGACCGCCTGGGTATCACCTTAATCTGCGGAGCCAACGTTGCCTCGGCACACAAAACTTCCGAAGGCTGGGCACTCCAAATAGACCGTCCGGCGCGGGCGCTCAAGGCAAAAAAGCACGACGACCGAAAATCGGAGCTCCGCTCGCTTCGGAAAGCGCTCGCCGATGTCCCTCGCAAGAACGAGGCCCTGCAGGCACATGCCGTAATTATCGCCACGGGCGGCAACCCCACCGGTATCGCCGATACGTTTCGCCTCCCCCTCACTTCGCTGCACCCCATCCTCTGCCCCGTATCGGCAACGGTCGTCGGCGATCGGGCGGCACTCAAGACGTTGGATGGCCTGCGCGTCCGCGCCCGCTTGACGCTCGCCCGCAATCATAATGAGCTCTGGCACGAAGACGGTGAAGTCCTGTTTCGAGCCTTCGGTATCTCGGGCGTCGCTGTCTTCAACCTCTCCCGTCGTATCCAGCGCGGCGATACGATCCTGCTCGACGTTTTCCCCGACCTCTCCAAAGACGAGCTGCTCGATATGCTCAACCGGCGCGTTGAGCTGCTCGGCGGCTTTTCGCCCCGCAATCCCCGTTGGCTCGACGGCATGCTCGCCCCGCAACTCTCCCGCGTCGTCTGCACGACGTTCGAGCAGTGCCATCCAGGCTCCAACGATGTCATCCACCTGGTCTCAATCCTCAAACACTTTAAGTTGCTCGTCGAGGGAACAGCCGAGGAGCGCTCGGCGCAGGTCACGCGTGGTGGCGTATCTGTCGAGAGCATCTCAATACCCAGTCTACGCGCGCGCAGCGCTGTCGACGCCCCGCTTTACGTCTGCGGCGAAGCGCTCGACATCGACGCCGATTGCGGAGGCTTTAACCTTGCGTGGGCCTGGCTCTCGGGCATTCGCGCTGCAAGCAGCCTGTAGCCGCGCAGTCTATAATCAAAAACGCATTCGGGCCGTCTGGGATACCGGACGGCCTCTTTCTTGCCTCTAAGGAGACCTCGATGATCGAAATCACCCAAGTCAACGCGTCGCTCGATGAAGCCGGCGATGAAAATGCCTGCCTCATTGTTGGTAAGCGAGTCGCCAAGCGCGTCCTACGTTGCAAGGACTCCGAGATCAAGTCCATCGAGCTCCACCGCAAGTCAATCGACGCTCGCAAAAAACGAGACGTCCATTTTATCCTGAGCTTTCGTGTTGAGCTGACTAGTCCCCACCTCGAGCGAGAAGCGGTCGACAGCGTCGCCGAGCGTGACCGCTCACGCGTACGCGCGATAGAAGACGATGGGTCTTCATTCCCCACCCCCGTCTCCGACGCACCTCAAGAACGCCCTGTCGTTGTCGGCGCCGGATGCGCCGGCCTTTTCGCTGCGCTTACGCTCGCCGAAGCAGGTCTTAAGCCCTTGCTCATCGAGCGCGGCGACCCGGCATTTCGCCGCTCGCAGGCGATCGACCTCTTTCTAAAGGAGCGCATCCTCGACCCCGAGAGCAATATCCAGTTTGGCCTGGGCGGCGCGGGAACCTTCTCGGACGGCAAACTCAATACGGGAACCAAAAATCCCGCCCATCGCCTTATCCTCGAAACCTTCGTCGAGGCGGGCGCGCCCCGCGATATTCTGTGGGATGCCAAGCCGCACATTGGCTCCGACATCCTTCCCACGGTTGTCACCGCTATATCCCAGCGCATCGAGCAGCTCGGAGGTGTCGTCCGTTATCGAACAAAGCTCGTCGACATTCGCATCGACGCGTCTGGCGCCATCACCGGTATTGATGTCCAATCGTCCCAAGACGCCGCTTACGAGTCAATCGAGACAAAGCACCTCATCCTCGCCTGCGGGCATTCTGCTCGCGATATTTTTGAGCTCCTTAAGGACCACAACGTGACCCTCGCACAAAAGACCTTTGCCATGGGCGTTCGCATCGAGCATCCGCAGCGCGACATCGATCGAGCCCAATATGGAGCCTCGGCGGGACATCCAGCGATCGGGGCGGCCCCTTACAAACTTGTTGCCCATCTTCCCAACGGCCGCAGCGTGTTCTCGTTTTGCATGTGCCCCGGCGGACAGGTTGTCGCCGCCTCTTCCGAGCAGGGCCACCTGTGCGTCAACGGCGCTAGCCTCAATGCCCGCGACGGACGCAACGCAAATGCCGCCTTGCTCGTTAACGTCACGCCTGAGGACCTTCCCAACGATGACCCGCTCGCCGGCATCGAGCTCCAGCGTGCCTGCGAGGCGGCCGCCTATCGCCTGGGCGGTTCCAACTGGAACGCACCGGCACAACTCGTCGGAGATTTCCTCGCAGGACGCGCCAGCAAGGCGCCCGGAAAGGTAAAGCCCACCTATCCGCTCGGTGTGACCTGGACGGCAATTGACGAAGCCCTGCCGCAGCATATCGTCGAGTCGCTCCGCCTGGGACTTCCCCTACTCGGAAAAAAGCTACGAGGCTACGACCGTCCCGATGCCGTTCTTACCGGCGTGGAGACTCGTTCGAGCTCACCTGTCACTGTCACCCGAGACCGAACGTGCCATGCCGTGTCGACCCCGGGCCTCTACCCTTGTGGTGAGGGAGCTGGATATGCTGGCGGCATCATGAGCGCGGCCACCGACGGCATCCGTTGCGCCGAAGCCCTGATCGCAGACCTCTAGCGCACGAATTCCAGCGCGCAAAAGACACAGGCCCCGAGCTCCACAGGGAACTCGGGGCCTGTTCGCTATTTCTTAAACCGTGCACCCTGGCGTTTTCTGCCCGATGCGAACGTGGAACCCTTGCGGGCCTGCGAACGTAAGCGCTCGATCGTCTCGTCCTCAGACGCACCCTCGAGCATCGCCCGAATCTGAACGACAGCATCGCGCAGGCGCGCCGCCTCCTCAAAGTCCATGGCGGCAGAAGCGTTGCGCATATCCTCTTCCATGGTTTCGACGATCCGCACAAGCTCGTCATGCGGCAGTTCTTCCAACTGCTCCGCAAGTGTCTGCTCGGGCGCCACCGTTTCCGGCACGCCGCCCTCGCCCGACTCATCGGGCGTATAGAATGCGCCATGACCAAGAGAATCGCCCTTCGAGCGCCCCTTGGAACCCACGGTTTTTTCGGCCTCGGCAATAAAACTTGAGATGTCGTTGATGGCCTTGCGCACTGTCTTGGGCACAATGCCATGCTCTTCGTTATATGCCATCTGAATCTCGCGACGGCGCTGCGTCTCCTCGATGGCCTCTTTCATCGAATCGGTCACAACGTCCGCATACATGATGACTTCGCCATCGGCGTTACGGGCCGCGCGGCCAATCGTCTGAATCAGCGAACGGCGGTTGCGCAAGAAGCCTTCCTTATCGGCATCGAGAATTGCCACCAGTGAGACCTCGGGAAGATCCAAGCCCTCGCGAAGCAGGTTGATGCCAACGAGAACATCGATCTTGCCCTCGCGCAGCGTTCGCAGGATCTCGACACGGTCCATTGTCGCCGTATCAGAGTGCATGTAATTGACCTTAATGCCCGCATCAAGTAGATGGTCGGTCAGGTCCTCGGCCATGCGCTTGGTCAACGTGGTCACCAGCACGCGCTCCTTGCGGGCAACGCGCTCGCGAATCTCGTCTTCAAGATCGTCAATCTGACCGCGAACCGGACGCACATCGATCTTGGGATCGAGCAGACCGGTCGGACGAATAATCTGCTCCACGTCGTTTTGGCTCACCCGCAGCTCGTAATCGCCCGGCGTGGCCGAAACATAGATAAACTGGGGGATCCTTGCCTCAAACTCATCGAAACGAAGCGGGCGGTTATCGAGCGCCGAGGGCAGGCGAAAACCGTGTTCCACCAGCGTCACCTTACGCGAGCGGTCACCTTCGTGCATGCCGCGAATCTGCGGCACCGTCACATGGCTCTCATCGATGATGCAGAGCATATCCTTGGGAAAGTAATCGATTAGGGTAAACGGCGGCTCACCCGGCTTGCGACCGTCCAGATGACGCGAGTAGTTCTCGATGCCGTTGCAAAAGCCCATCGTCTCGAGCATCTCAAGATCATAATCGGTGCGCTGCTGCAGACGCTGCGCCTCGAGCAACTTGTCGGTCGCCTTGAGCTCCGCCACGCGCTTCTCGCACTCTTCGCTGATCGATTTCAGAGCCGCCTTGACCTTCGGCTTCTCGGTCACGTAGTGCGATGCCGGCCATACGGGGATGGCCTCGTACTCACGCAGCATCTCACCGGTGACCTCATCGATCTCGGCAATCAGCTCGACCTCGTCGCCAAAGAACTCAAACCGCAACGGATGCTCGGCATAAGGCGGATACACGTCGACAACATCGCCGCGCACGCGGAACGTGCCGCGTGCCAGGTCATAGTCATTGCGATCATATTGAATGTCGATAAGTGCATGGATAAAGTCATCGCGCTCGAGCGGCACCTTCTTGTCGACGTTTGGAGCCAGACCCGCATAGTCCTCAGGAGAGCCAATGCCATAGATACACGAGACCGATGCGACAACGATCACATCACGTCGAGAGAGTAGCGATGCGGTCGCCTGATGTCGCAGCATCTCAACCTCTTCGTTAATCGAGGAGTCTTTCTCGATATATGTATCGCTTTGCGGCACATACGCCTCGGGCTGATAGTAGTCGTAGTACGAGACGAAGTAGACCACAGCGTTGTTGGGAAAGAACTCTTTGAGCTCGCTCGCAAGCTGAGCGGCGAGCGTTTTATTCGGAGCCATGACCAGCGTCGGCTTTCCCAGGGCCTCAATAGTCTTTGCCATCGTGAAGGTCTTGCCCGAACCAGTCACGCCCAGCAAAACCTGATAGCGGTCTCCGTCCCTCACGCCCTGCACAAGCGACTCAATGGCCTTAGGCTGGGAACCGGCAGGCTCATAGGGAGACACGACCTTAAACGGCACGTCAGAGCCTTCAACGCCAAAGCGCTTAAGTTCACCACCAACGCGTTCTACTTCAAATTCCGCCATGGATACTCCTAACTCATATATCTGCAGTATACGCAGGCGGCAGGCATAGTCCTATACGAACCGATCGGGATAGAGGGTCTTGTAGCGAACCCAGGCATTATTGACACGAATCAGATACGCCTGCGTCTCGGGAAAGGTGATTGCATTATGAAGCGACGTACTCTGCTGCGCCCATCCGTCGACATTGCCCATGCCGGCGTTATAGGCGGCAATGGCACTGTCAGTCGACCCGTTAAAATACGCTAGAAGATACGAGAGATACGCACAGCCAAACTCGATATTCGTAGCCGGATCGTTAAGGTTGTCGGCCGAATACTCGCCACCGTCGACAAGGCCCTTGGCGATCATATCCTGGGCAGTCTCGGGCATCAGCTGCATCAATCCCTGAGCACCCTGATTCGACTCGGCCTCGGGATCCCAATTCGATTCAGACTTAATGACAGCGCACACCAGATACGGATCCAGATTATGCGAAATACTGGATTGCTTTACATACGCCTCGTAGTCAATCGGATACAGCGGCTTAAAGAAAGCGGCAGGAGCATACGAGTAAACGAATGAGATAAGGCCGAAGGCAAAAACGGCAGCCAGCGGTATAAGGCGATACCACGTAAGGAAACGTGTCTTAGGCATCGGCCTCCTCCTTATCCACTACATCCCCGAACCCATGGCGCGAAAGCCATGCGTCCAGTTGTTCAAAGAGCGAGTTATCGTCTGCCGCATTGTCAATCACAGTTGTAGCGAGATTGCACAGCACAGACTCTTCGGGCTGGCAAGCAGAACGGGCATCGAAATCAGATGGCTCCATGCCACGTTGAATAGCGCGCTCGCGACGAACTGACAAAGGGGCGCTGATGACCAAAATTTCATCAGCCAAGCCAAATGCATCCTCAAAACCAGTCGGAGCAGAAACCTCGACCACCGCAAAAGGATAACGGGGAGATGAAACAGTACAACAAACCGGATCGAGAATCCTAAGCGAAAGCTGTTCAATCAGAATGGGATGCACGATGTCATTGAGCCGTGCGACCGAATCAGGAGAAGCGAAAGCTCGAGAAGCGAGGATGCCGCGGCGAATGCCGCCTTCCTCATCCAAAATGTCCCAACCGAATTCATCCGCAAGTGTATTGACGATATCAGAGCCCGGCACATACAGCGATTTTGCAAGCTCATCCAGATCGATAAGCATAGCGCCACGAGATTCGAAATAGCGGCAGGCAGTCGACTTACCCGAAGCAATATTGCCCAAGACAAATACGGTAAACATCAAGCCCTCCCTAACGCCAATGCGAGTAATTATCGCTCAAATACACTAGATGGACTCAAAATACAGCCAAACAGTAAGAGCACATACGGGGGAGCTAGGTCCCAAAGTACAACGTGTATACAACGCAAAAAGGGGGAGGCCGCGAGGCCTCCCCCTTCTCAGTTCAAGCGTACGGCTCGGT
>CAJKGV010000025.1:0-15319 GCA_905199455.1 Collinsella aerofaciens
AAATTAACATATCCAATACCTCAACTATTGGAAAATTATAATATTATCAAAATAGTATATAATTTATTAAATGAACATATAAAGCTTGGAATAACAATTAATCCAGCAGGAGAATGGATTCTAGATAATTTCTATATTATAGAAGAAGTTATACAACAAATTGAAAAAGAACTAACAATGAAAAAATATGTTAATTTTGTAGGAATACAAAATGGGCAATATGCAGGATTTGCAAGAAGTATGCCGGCGAGCACGGTCTGGTGCTTACGATGGAAAGTCTGCGTCCCGAGGAGAGCAACCTTGTGACGACGGTTTCCGATGCGAAGCGCATGATTGACGAGGTCGCGAGCCCGTACTTACAGCCTATGGTTGATACAACCGCGATGGGCGTTGCAGGCGAGACGCTCGAGGACTGGTTTGCCGCCTTTGGTGATGGGGCAATTCACGAGATGCACTTTATCGACGGTGACCCGTATGGCCATCTGGTGTGGGGCGATGGCAAGCACGATATGGACGCCTTCGTCGCCACGCTCAACGCCCATGGTTTCGACGGCATGCTGGGCCAGGAAATCACGGACGGTCGTTACTACGATGATCCGGCGGCGGCAGATGCCAAGAACATGGCCGCATTCGAGAAATATCTGATTGACTAAAACAACTATCGGCCACGCAGCCAACGTCATTGATTGCGGCCAAACAAGAAAGGAACTGGATATGAACGCACACGATCTGATCAAAGAGGCAATTGCCGAGAAGGGCAAGTTCGACAGCGTCTACTGGATTGCTTGCGGTGGCTCCATGATTGATTTGATCCCGGCCCATGAGCTTCTGCAGCGCGAGGCAACCACCTTCACTTCGTATATCTATACGGCTCGCGAGTTCGATATCATGCGTCCGCGTCGTCTGGGCGAGAAGTCCCTGGTCATCGCTTGTAGCCACAGTGGCAACACCCCTGAGGTCGTCGAGGGCTGCGAGATTGCCCTTGCTGCCGGCGCTACGGTGATCGCCCAGACCGACAACGCTGGATCTAAGATCGACACCGGTAAATGGACCACGTGGGTCTACCCGTGGGGCGAGGGCGTGCCGCAGGCCGAGGTCCCCGCTGGCATTTCGCTGTCGCTTGCGGCAGAGCTGCTCGATCAGCAGGAGGGTTACGCCGATCTTGCCGATATGTATGCCGGTATCGCCGAGATGGATAAGATTCTTCCCCCGGCACGCGAGAAGGTAAATGCCGAGCTGGGCGATCGCTTTGCCAAGCTTTGCCAGGAGCACGAGTTCTTCTATATTCTGGGCAGCGGTCCCAACTTTAGCCAGACCTACGGTTTCGCTATCTGCTCTCTTATGGAGATGCAGTGGCAGCACTGCAGCTACATCCACTCTGCCGAGTACTTCCATGGCCCCTTCGAGGCTACTCAGGATGGCGTTTTTTACTTCCTGCAGATGGGCTCCAGCGAGTGCCGTGCTATGGACGAGCGCGCCCTGGCGTTCCTTAAGACGCATACCGATACGCTGATGGTGCTCGATGCCAAGGAGTACGGTATGGAAGCCGTGCCGGCGAGCGTCCGTGCCTATCTGGACCCGGTGCTGTTCTATGCCATGAACTGCGAGCTGCGTGCCGCACGCGGCAAGGTGTTTGATCACGATCCCGATTTCCGTCGCTATATGGGTGTTGTCGAGTACTAGAAGGAGCAAAGGCCATGGCATTTAACGTTAACGCGCTCGGATTTGGCGACAACGTCGTCGATCGCTACGAGCATATCCACACCATGTATCCCGGCGGCAATGCGGTGAACTTCGCCGTTTATGCCAAGAAATGCGGTGCCGCACGCTCTGCATACATGGGCATTTTTGGCAATGACGCCGCTGCCGAGCATGTCATTGCAAGCCTCGAGGATGAGGGTATCGAGCTTGACAAGTGCGAGCAGATGATTGGCGAGAACGGGGCGGCTCGCGTGACCGTCGTTGACGGTGACCGTGTCTTCCTTGGCTCCAACGAGGGCGGTATCCGTGGCGATGTGCGCTATGTCCTTGATCGCTTTGACCTTGCGTACATGAAGCAGTTCGATGTGGTTCATTCGGGCAACTACTGCTTTACCGAGCGCGAGCTGCCCAAGTTGAAGGCTGCGGGCGTCACGGTCTCTTTTGACTTTTCGGACGACTCCACCGACGAGTACTACGAGCAGATTGCGCCCTACGTCGATTTCGCTTTCTTTAGTGCGGCGGATGCCGCGAGTGAGGACGAGATTCGCGAGCGTCTGGCATGGGTGAAGGGCCTGGGTCCGCGTTTTGTGTCGGCTACGGCGGGCGCCGAGGGCTGCATTGCTTACGACGGCGAGCGTTATTACCGCCAGCTGGCTAAACCGGTAACGGACATGAAGGACACCATGGGGGCGGGCGACTCGTTCCTCACCTCGTTTTTGATGTGCTATCTCGATTCCGCCAAGCGTGGTGAGGATGGCGCCGAGGCCATCGAGCGCGCGCTCGACTTTGCTGCCGGGTTTGCCTCGACCGTGTGCGGCATGGAAGGTTCTTGGGGCCACGGAGCGCCAATCGTCGAATAGCTTAAGAAAGCGTACGGCGGTCTGGCTATGAGGTCTTGGACAGCCGATGCAAAACAATAAGCAAAACGCGAAAAGGGGGCTCGCCATGTGGTGGGTCCCCTTTTGAACATTGGAGAAGACCATGGGTATTAAAGCGTGCGCGGCTGGTTTTTGCTGCGCGGACGTCTATCAGAACATCGGCGTGTTCTATCCGACTGGTAACGGCATTGACTGGGGTATCCATCTTGCACGAATGGGCGTTTCGGTATCCGCCGTGTCGGTTGTCGGCAAGGACGAGTACGGAGACAAGATGAGAGAGGCGCTGGCCGCTGAGGGGTTCGATATCTCACATCTGCGGGTGGAGGATGGCGACACCTCGGTGATGCTCATGGCATTGAAAGACGGCGTCGATCGCGTGCATCTCGAGGCAATCGATGGCGTAATGGAGACATATCGTCCGAATGAAGATGACCGGGCGTTTATCCTAGAGCATGACATCATTCATACCGACCTGTTTGGCAATTGTTTGGACCTCCTGCCCGAATGGCATGATGCGGGCAGGACGGTGGTTATGGACTTCTCGGTGTTCAGCCAGGATCCCGAATATGCATGCGAGGCTCATTTTCCTTACGTAGACTATGCGTTCATGTCGTTTGAAGAGGACACTCCGGAGCTGCGAGACTGGGTACGCCACGTGCAGGAATTGGGACCGCGCGTTGCGGTTGCCACGCTTGGCGAGAAGGGAAGCATTGCCTATGACGGTGAGCGCTTCTATGAGTGCGGGATCGTACCGGCGGAGAAGGTCGTTAATACCGTGGGTGCCGGCGACTCGTATATTGCCGGGTTTACCAAGGGCGTGATCGATGGCCTTGATATTCCGGCGTGTATGAAAGCGGGCGCTGAGCTGTCGTCCCGAGTGATTGGTTCGTTTGAGCCGTACTAGGGTCAAATGCCTGGAAAGGAGTACGAAATGGTTATCGACATGTTGGTCCATCCTATGCTCTACGGCGAGATCTGTAAGCCGGGTGATGAGCCTGATGGATTCGGCTTTTGGTCACGAGAATTTGGTATGGGGCATATGGGCCCCATGGATTGGGATGAGCTTCAAGTCGAGATGGACGTCTGCGATGTGCAGAAGAGCGTGCTCATGCCGCTCGATGTAACCACGGCATGCGGAGGACACTTTGGCACCAACGACCAGATTGCCATGCTGGTTGCCGCGCATCCCGATCGTCTGTGGGGATTTGCGAGCGTAGACCCGCAGGTGAGCGGTGCCGCAGACGAATTGGAGCGCGCCTTTACCGAGTTGGGGGCAAAGGGGCTTTGCCTGCATCCTGCAAAGCAGGGTTTTGCCCCCGATGATGCTGTGGCCGAGCCGCTTTACGAGCTGTGCGAGCGCTATAACAAGCCGGTGGTTTTCCATGCCGGTATGTCTTGGGAGCCTGGCGCAGAGCTCTCGCGCAGTAACCCGCTTGCATTTGAGCACACAATCGCAACGCATCCAAATGTGCGCTTTAGTTTGACTCACTTTGGCTGGCCCTGGGTGCGCGAGACCGTGGCGATGCTGCTCAAGTATCCCAACTGCTACACGGACACCTCTATCACTTACATCGATTCGCCCGAGGAGATGATGCAGCGTCTTTTCACGGTCGATATGGGGCCGCTGTGGTATGAGCGTGCGCTATCGCATCAAGTGATGTTCGCCAGCAATACGCCGCGCTTCCGTGCGTTCAAACTCAAGCGGGCGCTCGATACCGTGTCCATGCGCGATGATGCGCGAGAAAGGCTCTACTGGGGTAATGCCCTGCGTTTTCTTGAAGGGGATGAGTGAACATGGTGACGCTCGAGACATTGAGCTATCTATCGACTGCTCCGGACCAGTTCATCGATATTACCGAAGACGTGCACGCTGCCATCGAACGCAGCTCGGTGACGAATGGCTTGGCAGCGATTATTTTGTCGCATACGACCTGTGGAATCGTGGTAAACGAGGGGCTGCCCTGCGTGGAGACGGATCTTATGGAGACGCTTGATCGCATCGCCCCACTCGATGCTCCCTATGCGCATGCACACTTCCTGCCGAGCTATGGAGCCACCGGCAACAACTCCTGTGGGCATATCAAGAGCATGATTTGTGGAAACAGTTGCTTCTTTCCCGTCCAAGATGGCCACATCGTGTGCGGAGGTGCCCAGAACATCTATCTTGCGGAGTTTGACGGTCCGCAGAAGCGAAAAGTGTACGTCGAGGTGCTGGGGGAATAACGTTCCTGCAATAATGAGCTGCACCCCAAAACTTGGACGGCTTAAATAAGAACTACGCCGCAAGGGACTGGCTCCGGAACTCCTCCGGGGTCAGTCCCTTCAGTTTAGTCTGCGTCCTCTGCCAGGTGATCCGTTGTATTATCCGGGCGGAAGCGTGTCGCAAGTCGTGGAAGCCGCCAAGCGCAGTTCACGCGCTGCATTTTTTGCGGTGCCTGGGCCGGTGATCTCGGGCTGATTGACCGAGATTTCACTCACACCATGCGTCGCAAGACGGCGCTGCGCCTGGACGACCTCAAGCTTTTTCACTTCATCACGAGCGAGGGGGGGGGAGGTTTATCTCGACGACCGCACGACTGCGGACATTGCCGATTCACTTCTCTTTAATTGTCTTCCAGATGCGATGGTCATCGGCAGTTCGGCTGCCGGTCGTGGTGCTTCGGGCGAGCTTGCCGATGAGGTCCGCGAGCGTCGCAGCGTGCGGCTGAGGCGACGGGGCTCGCGGCAGGGACACCTGTCTTAGTGGGAACGGGCGACTCTGGTGCCGAGGCCATTTCGACGGGTGTATTCCGTCCCGGCGATATGATGATTCAGTTGGGGAGTACGGCGTATTTCATCTACCTAGCCGATCATATGATCGATGATGCCCGCCTGTGGCCGGGGACGTTTATCATTCCCGGAACTTACGGGATCTGCGCGGGGACCAATACGGCGGGTGCACTCACATCGTGGCTGCGCCAAGAGCTGTATCGCGACGCCGTAGAGGCCGAGGACCACGGTGGCCCCGATGCATATTCGGTTATGGCGCATGATGCCGCCGATGTGGCGCCGGGTGCCGATGGGCTCCTGTGTCTGCCGTACTTTGCGGGGGAGCGTACTCCGCTCAACGATCCCGAGGCGCGTGGCGTCTTCTTTGGCCTGACCGGAAGGCATACGCGAGCCCATATGGTTCGCGCCGCCTTGGAAGGCGTCGCGTATACCGTTGCATCCCATGTCGACATTATCGAGCGAGAGCATGGACTGCCAATTGGGCGCATTATGCTTGTCGGAGGTGGAACCAAGAATCCAGTTTGGATGCAGGCTATCGCCGACGTATGCGGGCGCGAGGTCTCGGTTGCCAAGGTTACGGTGGGTGCATGCTTCGGTGATGCCATCATGGCAGCTCTCGCAGGTGGCGCCTATGCATCATGGGATGAGCTCGCCCAAGTCCTTGGCGTTGCGCAAACAATCGTGCCCGATATGGCTGCCCACGAGTTATATGCGTCGCGCCGTCATATCTTTGACGAATTGTATGCACGCAACCGTGATCTCATGCACGAATTGGTGTAATGCTGCCGAATTGTACTGCCTACCAATAGGGACTGCGTTGTGCGATTCGCATGCCCCTTGGCATTTTTGCCCACAGGGGTTAGCGAAGGTCAAAAACAGAGTGCGCATTTGCTAAAACTACCGACTCGATGCGCTTTGCGTCACAGTTTTTGAGTGAGGCAATGCGCATCGAGGTCCTTGCGAGCGATCTGATGAGCGACTGCGCGCTTGTTTCTGTGTTTGGCTCGGCCGGCGCATCGGTCTCGAGCAGCAGGCGGTCGAGTGGAATCTGTCGTGCGTATTCGCGACCGCGCTTGGTCGCGAGCATGCGTTCGTTGACGGAAAAATAGCAGCCCGCATTACGCGCGCGGGCGAGTTCGTCCGAAGTGCCGCTAAACCAGTGGAAGATGATAGCGGGGGAGTCGGGGTTTGGGATGAGTAGCCCATGCGATTCGAGGACGTCCAGTACGGCTCCTGCTGAACGAACGGCGTGAATTGATATCACGCGACCTGCAAGAGGATGCTGCACGAGGGCATTGCAGAGCCGGTCAAATGCCTGTATTTGTAGCGGTTCGCTTCCGGCAAAGCGCGCGGAAAAGTCGAGTCCTACCTCGCCGATATAGCGCTCTTGGTCAGCAACTTCGCAAAGCAGATTGACTTCGGCAGGACCGCAACGGCCGTCGGCGAGCCACCAGGGATGGAGGCCAGCGCCCGCGATAATGTTTGGGTAGCGGCTGGCCCGCTTTTTTGCTGCCGCGAAGTCGCGTGGGTCGACCCCGCAGTCAAAGAGCCCCAGATCCAACGCCGCCGACTCACTGGCTGCAGCATCGGGGCTGAGCATCAAATCAAGGTGACAATGCGTGTCAAAGAATCGCGGTTCCATCGCAGGGCATCCTGCTAGTCCAGGCGCTGGCCATCGGAGCGTACGCGCTCAGTGCCGCGCCCGCTGATCTGGCGGATAACCTCGCCGGCAATCATCTGGCCCATGATGGGCGGCATAAAGCTGGCGGTGCCCAACTCGGTGCGCTCGTGGATATTGGAAGGGTCGCGGGGCTGTGTCTTAACCGATTCCTCGCAGCTAAACAGTACATGTAGGCTCTTGATGCCGCGCTTCTTGCATTCTTTGCGCATGATGCGGCTCATGGGGTCACGTACCGTATCGAAAATGTCGGCAAAGCGGAGGCACTCGGGATGGAGCTTGTTGGCCCCGCCCATGGAGCTAACCAAACGAATGCCGTGGTCCTGAGCATATTTGGCAATGGTGAGCTTGGCCGAGATGGTGTCGATGGCGTCGACGACGTAGTCGAGCTTGCCGTCTGTTTGCTCCAAAACGCTCGCGAAGAACTCGTCGATGTTGTCGCTCAGCAGGTATTCGGTGCGCTTGATAACGGTGGCGGCGGGATTGATATCGCGAATCATGGCTTCCATAACATCGACCTTGCGTTTGCCGACGGTGCTGTGAAAGGCGATAGCCTGGCGATTGATATTGCTGGGCGCGACGATGTCCTTGTCCAGAATGACGAAATGACCGATGCCGCCGCGGGCAAGTGCCTCGCAGCAGTTAGATCCCACGCCTCCGCAGCCGAGCACCAGCACCGTGGCATCAGCGAGCTTATCGAGTGCCTCGCGGCCCATGATGATCTCGAGCTTGGTGTCGCGTGTCTCGTTGGGAGTTGCGGCTGTGGTTTCAGTCATAGACATCCTCCGATGGGGAAGTGAATCGTGTTCTAGCTATCGCCATTATAGGTAATCGCCCATAGGCTGCGATGGCGTTTGCTTTGATGTGGTTTGAAGCATTGCGGTTAGATAGTTAGACAAACATCTAAATATCGAGTATAGTGTGCGCGTCGAACGAAATGATGAGAGGAGGTCTTATGCCGGGAGAGGGTTTTAAGGCGCTGGCCGATCCTACACGGCGTCACATTTTGGAACTGCTGCGCGAGGGCAATCGCACGGCCGGGGAGCTTGCCGAGCATTTTGACATCAGCAAGCCGTCGTTGAGCCATCACTTGGCGACGCTCAAAAACGCCGGGTTGGTGACCGACGAGCGCCATGGCCAAAACATCGTATACAGCTTAAATACCACCGTCATGCAGGATTTGATTGGTTGGTTTATGGGCTTTACAAACACGGAAGGTGATAAGGATGAATAACGAAAACAAGGGCATTCACGCCACGGGGGTATCGCGGCGTGTGTGGATTGCGCTGATCGCTCTGTGCGTCGCCAATGTCGTAGCGCACCTCATGGTGATGCCGAGCTTGCCTGGGCAGATTCCCACGCACTGGGGCGCGAACGGCGCCGTCGACGGTTGGGGTCCCAGCTGGATGGCCTCCGCGCTCGGCGTGCTGCCTCTGGTGCTTCTCGCAATGTTCTGCGTGGTGCCGCGCATCGATCCCAAAGGTGAGGCATATCGAACCTCGGGCAAGTTCTATCAGGGCTTCGTAATCGCCTTCACCTTGTTCATGTGCGCCGTAAGCTGGTTGGGTGAGCTTACGGTCTGGGGCGTGGTGCCGGCGGTCGGTTCGGTCAACGTGCTGATTTCCGGTGCTATCGGTTTGCTGTTCATCGGCGTAGGCAACTACTTGCCGCGTGTGAAGCAGAACTATACGCTCGGTATCAAGACGCCTTGGGCGCTTGCCGATCCCGAGAACTGGCGCCGTACGCAGCGCTTTGGCGGTGCCTGCTTTATGGTGCTGGGTGTTGGCCTGATTGCGATGGGCGTGGCAGGTGCGGTGCTTTCGAGTGAAGTCGTCGCCGCGGTGATTGCGGTTCTGGCGTTTGGTTCGGTCGGAGCCGTCTACGTCTACTCGTATCTGCTGTGGCGCAAATCTCAGCGGGCTGTTCGTTAAGGTTGCGGAAAACTAGCGTACGCAGTTCATAGTGTGTCCCGGGGGACTTTTCCCAGGTAGTATTAGGGGGTGTGGGCAACCATGCCCCTTTTTCGCTAAGTTTCAGAGCCGGTTTCCTCATTTCGTTTCCACTAAAGCGAAACAAGAATATGGAAACAGCAGGTAGAAAGGATAAAACAGACAAATGGCGGAGTTTATCTACCAGATGTATCAGGCTCGCAAGGCCCATGGCGACAAGGTAATCCTTGACGACGTGACCCTGAGCTTCTACCCCGGTGCCAAGATCGGCGTCGTGGGCCCCAACGGTATGGGCAAGTCGACCCTGCTCAAGATCATGGCCGGCATCGAGGAGGTCTCCAACGGCGATGCCAGGCTCACCCCCGGCTACACCGTGGGTATCCTGCAGCAGGAGCCGCCGCTCGACGACGACAAGACCGTCATCGAGAACGTGCGCATGGCGTTTGGCGACATGATTGCCAAGGTCGATCGCTTCAACAAGATCGGCGAGGAGATGTGCGACCCGGACTGCGACATGGACGCCCTCATGGCCGAGATGGGCAAGCTCCAGGACGAGATCGACGCCGCTGACGGCTGGGATATCGATTCCAAGCTCGGCCAGGCCATGGACGCCCTGCAGCTGCCCGATTCCGACATGCCGGTTAACGTGCTTTCCGGCGGCGAGCGCCGTCGCGTGGCCCTGTGCAAGCTGCTACTCGAGGCTCCCGACCTGCTGCTGCTCGACGAGCCGACCAACCACTTGGACGCCGAGTCGATCCTGTGGCTCGAGCACTTCCTGCACAACTACCAGGGCGCGGTGCTTGCCGTCACGCACGATCGCTACTTCCTGGATAACGTTGCCGAGTGGATCTGCGAGGTCGACCGCGGTCACCTTTATCCCTACAAGGGCAACTACTCCACGTATCTGGAGACCAAGGCCGCCCGTATCGAGGCGCAGGGCAACCGCGATGCCAAGCTTGCCAAGCGCATGGAGGCCGAGCTCGAGTGGGTACGCAGCTCGCCCAAAGCTCGCCAGGCAAAGAACAAGGCCCGTCTGGCTCGCTACGAGGAGATGGAGGCCGAGGCCCGCGCAAGCCAGAAGCTCGACTGGACCGACATCCGCATCCCTGTGGGCCCGCGTTTGGGCAACAAGGTGCTCGAGGCCCATCATCTGCACAAGGAGTTCGATGGCCGCGTGCTCATCGACGACCTTTCTTTCACCCTGCCGCGTAACGGCATCGTGGGCGTCATCGGCCCCAACGGTGTGGGCAAGACTACGCTCTTCAAGACCATCGTGGGCCTGGAGCCGCTGACTTCGGGCGAGCTCGAGGTGGGCGAGACCGTCAAGATCTCCTATGTCGATCAGAACCGTTCCGGCATCGACCCCGACAAGAACCTGTGGGAGGTCGTCTCGGACGGCCTGGACCACATGATGGTCGGCGAGACCGAGGTTCCGAGCCGCGCTTATGTGGCGAGCTTTGGCTTTAAGGGCCAGGACCAGCAGAAGCGCGCTGGCGTACTCTCCGGTGGCGAGCGCAACCGTCTGAACTTGGCGCTTACGCTCAAGCAGGGCGGCAACCTGCTGCTCCTCGACGAGCCCACGAACGACCTCGACGTCGAGACGCTGTCCTCGCTTGAAGCGGCGCTGCTCGAGTTCCCGGGCTGCTCGGTGGTCATTAGCCACGACCGTATGTTCCTGGACCGCGTCGCCACGCACATCCTGGCGTGGGAGGGCACCGACGAGAATCCGGGCAACTGGTATTGGTTCGAGGGCAACTTCGAGGCCTATCAAGCCAACCGCATCGAGCGCCTGGGCGAGGACGCAGCCCAGCCGCATCGTATTCACCGCAAGCTGACGCGTGACTAGTAGCAAGTAGAAAGGCCGCCAGCAAGGGCGGCCTTTCTTGTAGCAATTGCACTGCAGCTATGCCCTGGCTGCTGGTTTGATTCATAATCAAAGTCATCTCTTTGGGATTAAAGCCCGTTTTTGCTATGAGTGATTTTCTAATTCCGTTTAAAACGTAAAGACGTATTGGGTTACAAGGACATAAGCGAATCGAATTGAAATATAACCAGTGCTGTAACGTTACAAAAAAGGTTATAGAATAGGAGTATCTTATAAGTCGCTCCTCTAGAAAGAAGAACATATGCTTTCGCGTCGTCGTTTTCTGCAACTTGTCGCGTCTTCAATTGTCGCCTTAGCCGCACGTCCGAAAGAGGTTTTTGCTTCGACGGGCAATATTGATGGTGAGCAGATACAATTTACTTCTGAAATTGCGCAAGAGCTTGCCGATAAATATATAAAGGGACTCCTCGGCTCTTCGTATACGCCTTCTGACCCTATTCCTTTTGTAGACGTTGATGGGTCCCCGCTTGGTTACATTGTTCCGGTTGTGACATCCAATAGAGCCGCGGGCTATTTGGTTTTAGATGCTTCAGATGATGAAATACTTACGGGATATCGTTTTGGAGACGGCTTAGTCAGCCCTATGGATCGGGGAGGAGATCTTGGTGTCGAGCCTTATTCTTTCAATAACCCAGTCGTAATGATCAATCCATTCGAATTCGGCGTGCAATCTTTGGACGGTTCAATAACAACAAATTGCGGAAGAACAATCCCGGCTGTTTCCATAGAAGGACGGCCTGTCGTTTTATCGAATAAACCTTCAAGCTGGAACGATGTTGTAATTTACGCAACTCAAATGCAGGATTACACAGTATCTGGATTTCGTTCCATTTCTCAGTTTATGTCATATGATGAAAGCGAGATTAAGAGGCTTACCGCCCACTATGCTTGTATGGTGACAGCTTTTTCGAACGTTGCGGAACTGTATGGCATTGCCAATTTATATAGCGACCCTTCGCAATATATGCAGATATGGAATTACACCAATACCCATGCTCTTTCCGATGAAGAACAGACTGTTCCCGGTGTTGTTTTGGGCGGAACGCCGATTTCAACCTGTGCAACGGGGTTTACAAATTACTGCGCAAGCAGAGGGAGTAATCTTATCGCTCGCACTGTCTCCTCCCCGGCTATCGTGAACATTCAAAATGAGATTAACTCTAATAGACCGAATGTTTTACATGCGAGTTTGTACAACGGATCAGCCCATTCTGTAACAGCGGAGGCTTACGCCACACTTACTGGTAAGAAAACTGGAGAGACAAGGCAGATGATTGGCATAGCGGACGGCTGGAATTCATCCTTATCCTTCCTGAAGTATGATCAGAGTTATTATGCGTGGACTTATGGAACGACTTTTTCGAAGTAGGACGATTCGTTTAGTCCTGTCTTTGGTGTTGATGGCTTTATTGGTGAGCTGTTCAACAAAAGAAGAGATGCCGCGCGGAGATTCCGGAGAAATGTCTGTGACAAACTCAGATTCATTGGAAATAGCTGGTGGGCATGCCGATGTGATGTTGCAAGGTAAAGGCATGCTTAGGTCGATTGATGCTGAAGACGCTGTCTGCTCAATAGAGGAATTAAAGACAGGTGAAACTGCATCGTACCGTGTTTCAGATAATGCTGCGAATATGATTGAGTCGATACCGATTGGAGCACAAGTTTCTTTTAGGTATTTTGCTCCGCAACTTGAGGAGGAGCTTGCTTCTCTGGTGTCTATATGCGCCGATGACAACTAAAAGGCCTGAATTTAAACGGCCTCGGATGGTCAATTGGCTATCCGAGGCCGTTTTTTACTCGACCGGGGCGTTGACCTTGTCGATGGTCCAGGCGGCTCCGAGGCCGCCGGTGGTGTTGCGGCGGATGCGCACGGTGACTTCGTGGCGCTCGCCTGCCTGCGTGTAACGCAGGGGGAAGCTTGCGCGGTTTCGCGCGGCCTCGATGGTACCGCGCTCGCGGGCGATCCAGTAGTACTCGCCGACAATGCCGAGGGTATCGGCGCCGTAGGGGAGATAGGTCGACAGCTGGTGTAGCAATGGACCGGGGCAGAAGACCTCGGTTGCGAAATCGATGGGGAAGTCCTCGGGGATGGCGGGCGCTACGGGTGCGGGGGCCGGTACCATCGTCGGTGCGAAGGCCTGCTCATTGACGGGCGTCACCTCGATGACGGGCGCGGGTTCGGCGCCGAGTACTGATTCGGTGTCCGCTTTCGGCATCGCCGCGGAATCTGCGGGCTCGACGATGGCGGGTGCGTCTGCGGTCGCGGTGTCGAACTCGACTTGCGGAGCGCTCTGATTCTCGACGCTCGACTTTGCCTCGATGGGCGTGGAGGCCATGGTGGTGATGCCGGCGTTGGCGTTCTCGGGGTCATAGACGACCGTGAGCGAGATGGCAGGCTGCGGTGCCTCGGGCTCCGATGCCACCTCGGTAGCGTCCTGTTCTGCGGGCTCGCAAGGCTGATCGTCCTCGGCCTCGTCGCCAAAGACATCGCTGTTTTGGAACGCAGACGTCTCGGGCTGGTCGGCGGCTTCTTCGGTTGTCGACTTGGGAGCTTCGTTGAGCTCCGCAGTGGCTTCCTGCTCGGATATGACTTTGGGATCGGCCGTGGTGGCGATTTCGGTTTCGGCTTCTGCCGTTACCTCAATAGCGACTTCGATCTCGGGCTCGGGCTCGGGCACAGCTTCAACTACGGGCTCGGGACGCTTAACGTGCTTGGGGCGCACGGCCTTGAGGTCCTTCTCACCGCGTTTCTTCTTTTTGTAGGACTGCTTGGCGCCCTTGGCAGCCTTGGGCTTGTCTTCGCCCTTGGCAAGGGCGGTATCCCAGGCCTCGTTGGCGATGACGGTGGCATACAGGCGGCCGCCCTTAAAGACAGTCAGTTTAATGCAGTCGTCGAGTTCCTCGAGCAACTCGCGCGTGGACTCGAAGCCCAGGTCATAAGCGGTCATGTCGCCGGCGGCGAGCGCCTCCTCGACCTGCGTCATAAACGTTTGCTTGCCGCATCCAATCGCATCGCGCAGCAGGCGATACAGATAGATGTGGTTGCCCAGCGAAAGCGCGGGCCTAACTATTGTCTTGCTCATGGCAAATCTCCTCTTTACACATGTAAAGCATCTTACCATCGCATGGCGTTCGCCATGGCGGCGCCCAAGGCAAACGGGCGCGAACCGCTTTCGATTCGCGCCCGTTGTACAGGTCGGTTATCTATGAGAGGCAAATGTGCTTAGTTGCCCGATGCCGTGCCTTGGCTCGAGTTGTCAGATGCCGTGCCGGACGCGGTTCCGCTCGAGCTGTTGGTGTTGCTACTGTCTGCTGCGCCCGTTCCCGACGTGGTGTCGCTCGTCTGGCCTCCCGTGTTCGGCTGTGAACCGCCAGTCGTTTGGCTTGAGTCGGTCGTGCCGGACGGCGTGCCACTGTTGGCCGTAGAGGAATCGGTGCCCTGCGATTGGTTTTGGGTGTTCGAGGACGAATCGGTAGAGGTAGAACTGTCTTGCGTGCCGTCCGCCTGTGCCTGCTGATCTTGCGACTGGGTGTTGCCATTTGCATCGCTCTCGGTCGTGCGCGACGAAAGGATTGGCTCGGGACGCTCGCCCAGACCCTCACCGGCGGTGGTGATAAGGATGGCGCCGGCGCAGGCGATGACCGCGACGATGGCGATGGCGATCGAGAAGACAATGACCTTCTTTTGCGTCTGGCTGCGCTCTGCCGCGGCCTTGGCGCGCAGGCTGTTAGGGGCGACGCGCGCCGTGGTCGCGCGTCCCACAACCTGGCGCATTTCCTGCGTGGTCGCGGCGCCACCTAGGTGCTCCTCGACATCGGGCTCAACGGGCTCGTAGGCGCCGGCAGGGTAGTCGACAGCGGCATGCGTGCCCTTGATTGCTTCGGCGCTGGCAGAGATAAAGTGGCGGTAGACCTGCGAGGACACAACGGTGATGACCGAGCTCACGGCGGCACCAATTACTGAACCAGCGATACCAATCTTGGAGGCAAGCGCTACGCTCGTGGCAGCAGCTGCGGCGCCGGCGATGATCTGGGGAATGGAAATGTCATCGAACAGGCCCTTTTTTGGCGCGATGGCCATGGTCTGTCCGATGGAATGGTTTTCGTGAACGCCGTTGTTGAGCGCGGCCGGTGTCATGACGCGCGTGCGCGGCGCGTCGGTGTACTTGGTTGTCATACGGGGTCCTCCCGGTGTAAATCTGCTTCGTTTCATGTAGCCATCAGGGTACCCACCAGATGTGAATCGTACGTGACATTTAACAGATACCATCAACTCATCAATAGCTCACCAAGTTGGTGGGATGCGGTTACACCCGGCGGTTGAACTACAATAGGGCTTGCTAATTGTTGTGAATGGCGTCTACGCACGGGAGCATTCTTATGAATCTTCACCTTTCTCAGTCTGATGGCTTTTTGCGTGTGGCGGCGGCGTCGCCGCGGATTCGCGTGGCCGATGTCG
>CAJKGV010000026.1:0-14482 GCA_905199455.1 Collinsella aerofaciens
GTTCAATAAGCTCGCGGACGATATCGACGTGACGGTCGTAAATGTGAGCATCGGCGATCACGTGCAGCAGCTCGCCGGGAATCATATCGACCGACTGCGCAACCATCATGAGCAGAATGGCGTACTGGCACACATTCCAGTTGTTCGCGGCCAAAATGTCCTGGCTGCGCTGATTGAGAATCATGTTGAGCGTCGGCTTGTCATCCTGTGGGCGCTGCGTGACGTTATAGGTCACGCTGTAGGCGCACGGATACAGGTGCATCTCGGACAAGTCGCTGAACACATAGGTGTTCGTCATAATGCGACGGCTATACGGAGTATGCTTGAGGTCGTACAGCACGCGGTCCATCTGGTCAAAGTCGCCCTCGGCATAATGGCTCTTCTGGCCAATTTGGTACCCGTAGGCCTTGCCGATGGAGCCGGTCTCGTCGGCCCACTCGTCCCAAATATGGCTGTTGAGGTCATGGACGTTATTAGACTTCTTTTGATAGATCCACAGGATCTCGTCCATGGCGGACTTGAGCGCCGTACGACGCAGCGTAAGCGCGGGGAACTCCTCGCGCAGATCGTAGCGCGCCGTGACGCCAAAGTTTTTAATGGTATAGGCAGGGGTGCCGTCCTCCCACACCGGACGGACCTTTTGGCCCTCGGTGGTGGTGCCATGGTCCAAGATATCGCGGCACATGGTTACAAACTGTTGATCAGCTTTGCTCATTGACCCTCCTGTCAGTCGCCTACAAGCGAGATTCATTGTAGCCCAGGCGCACGCGGCCCCACAGCCCAAACATAAGCCCTCATTTTCTGACATATGCCAGAAATTCCTTTCACAAATCCGCAGGTTCGCTATTCTATTGTTGACATATGTCAGATAAGGAGTGCGCATGGCAGGAAGACGCGAAAAATTGCGCCGCGTCGGGATCATCCCAGAATATCGCGGTTTTACCCCCGATGGCCTGGCGAGCGGCGACGCCATCGACATGACGGTCGACGAGCTCGAGGTCCTACGCCTATGTGACCTGGAAGGACTCAATCAGGAGGAAGTCGCCCAGTGCATGGGTATTGCCCGGGCCACGGTGGCGGCAATCTGCAGCCGCTCGCATCGCAAGGTGGCAAACGCGCTGGTCAATGGACGGGCGATCGTCATCGAAGGCGGCAACATCGCGTACTCCCCCATCACCACGACAACGGCCGCATGGCCAGCAAAGGAGGTCGGCACCATGAGGGTGGCAACGACGTACGACAACGGCAACATCTTTATGCACTTTGGCCGCAGCGAACAGTTCAAGATCTACGACATCCAGGACGACAAGGTCCTCAACGAGCAGGTCGTGGGCACCGGCGGCACTGGTCACGGTGCATTGGCGGGTCTGCTTGCCAACGGTGGCGTTGACACGCTCATCTGCGGCGGTATCGGCGGCGGCGCCATCAACGCGCTTACCCAGGCCGGCATCACGGTCTATGCAGGCGCCCAGGGCAGCTGCGACGCCTGCGTCGAGGCACTCATTGCCGGCACGCTCGCACAGACCGGCGAGGCCACCTGTGGCTGCCACGGCCACGACCACGACCACGAGCACATCCAAGAGCACGGCGGATCCTGCGGTTGCCACGGCCATCAAGAGAACGAGGGCCACGAGGGCTGTGGCTGCCACTAGCGGCAAATGCTCTGGCGTCAAGACGTGCCATTCGCGCAACAAGCCACACAACGACGAAGGCCGCTTGGAATACCATCCAGGCGGCCTTCGCCATACACGACTCTACCAGTCGCTACTTTTTATTACGCATCTGCGCTTCCATCTGGCGCAGCAGGTCCATATCGGACTTGGGGCCGCCCGTTCCCAGGCCGCCCATGCCGCCCAGGCCCATGGCATCCAGACCGGGAATATTGGGCATGCGCATCTTTTTGCCCTTCTTACCCTTCTTGCCCTTCTTGCCGCCGGCCTGTGCCTGATTGGCCATCGTGCGCATGCGGCCCATCATCTTATTCATCTCGCCCCACTGCTTCATAAGGCTATTGACCTCGGTGGGGGTCACGCCGGCGCCCTTGGCAATGCGGGCACGGCGCTGGCCATTGATGATGGAGGGACGCAGGCGCTCCTCCTTGGTCATCGACATGATAATGGCCTCATTCTTATCGAAGATGCCCTCGTCCAGGTTGCCACCCATCTGGTTGAGCGCACGCTGGCCACCGGGGAGCATGCCCAGGATGCCCTTCATGCCACCCATCTTCTTGACGGCCTTCATCTGGTCGAGCATGTCGTTCATGGTGAAGCCCTCGCGCAGCATGCGCTCGGCAGCCTCGAGCTGCTCGGCGTCGGCCGCCTCCTGGGCCTTCTCAATAATGCCGACAACGTCGCCCATGCCCAGAATGCGCTTGGCCATACGATCGGGATAGAACGGCTCCAGCGAATCGGGTTTCTCGCCCATGCTCACGAACTTGATGGGCTTACCGGTCACCTGGCGCACGGAAAGTGCGCCGCCGCCACGGGCGTCGCCGTCGAGCTTGGAGATGATCACGCCGTCAAAGTCGGTGCGCTCGGCGAAGGTCGAGACGACGTTGACGATATCCTGGCCGGTCATGGCATCGACGACCATCAGCACCTGATCGGGCTTGACGGCCTTCTTGATGTCCACGGCCTCCTGCATCATCTGCTCGTCGATCTGCAAACGACCGGCGGTATCGACGATGACCACGTCACGCAGGCGGTCGACGGCTTCCTGGATGGCGCCCTTGGCGATATCGACCGGGTGCGCGCCGTCACCGCGGAAAACCGGCACGCCGATCTCGCCACCAAGCGTGGCCAGCTGGTCGGCAGCGGCGGGACGGTAGACGTCGCACGCAGCGAGCAACGGCGAGCGGCCCTGCTTCTTGAGCAGGTAAGCCAGCTTTACGGCCGCCGTAGTCTTACCGGAGCCCTGCAGGCCCACGAGCATGATGACATTGGGAATGCGGTTACTAAAGACGAGCTTGCTCTCGGTGGAGCCGAGCATCTCGGTGAGCTCGTCGAGCACGATCTTGACGACGTTTTGCGCCGGCGACAGCGACTCCATGACCTCGGCGGTCATGCAGCGCTCCTTGGTCTTGGCGACGAACTCCTTGACAACCTTAAAGTTGACGTCGGCTTCGAGCAGCGCCATGCGAATATCGCGCATGGCCGAGGTGATGTCGGCCTCGGTCAGCTTACCCTTGCCGCGCAGGCGGTCAAATGTGTCATTGAGGCGATCGCTCAGAGAATCAAACACTAGTCACTCCTTAATTGGACTCGCCCACCAGGGCGCGGCAGAAATCTTTGGCATTGAACTCCTGCAGGTCATCGACCTGCTCGCCCACGCCCACGCGCAGGATCGGGAGCTTGAGCCTCTCGGCCACGGCCATGGCGATACCGCCCTTAGCCGTGCCGTCGAGCTTAGTCATGATAATACCGTCCAGGCCCAGTGCCTCGTTAAACTCGAGCGCCTGGTTCAGACCGTTCTGGCCGGTGGCGGCATCGATCACGAGCACGACCGAGACGGGCATGGGGCCGGCGGCCATATTGGCGGCGCGCTTACGCGTCACGTTAACCACCTTGGCAAGCTCGCGCATGAGCTCGGGGCTCGTGTGCAGACGACCGGCGGTATCGATGAGCACCAGGTCGCTGCCGCGCTTGTCGGCCTCGTCGAGCACGTCGTAGCAAACACTAGCCGGGTCGGAGCCGCGGTCGCGCTTGATGACGGGAACCCCGGCGCGCTGGCCCCACACATCAAGCTGCTCGATAGCGGCGGCGCGAAAAGTATCGGCCGAACCGATCACGACGTTCTTGCCGCGGGCGGCCATGGCGCTCGCGATCTTACCGACAGTCGTGGTCTTGCCGGCACCGTTAATGCCCACAAACAGCACGCAGCTCGGCGTATCGGAGAACGGATCGCGCCCGATGGGCACAAAGTGCTGCTCAAGCTGCTCGGCCAGGGCACGGCGAAGCTGAGGAGCGGTCTTGAGGTTCTTCTTGGCCGCGGCATCGCGCAGGTCATCGGACACCTTGATGGCGACCTCGGCACCCATGTCACCCATAACGAGGGTGTCCTCTAGGTCCTCCCAAAAATCCTCGTCGACCTCGCCGCCAAAGTAAAAGACCTCGTTGAGGGCCTCGCGACTGCGCTCAAGTCCGCGCGAGAGAGCGTCAAAGAATCCCATTATGCATTCACGACCTTTCCGGTTTCGCGATCGAGTTTTTGCGAGACGACGCGACTGACGCCGTCGGCTTGCATCGAGACGCCATAGAGGACGTCAGCGTCCTCCATAGTACGGCGCTGATGCGAAATGACCAAGAGCTGCGTATCGGAACGCAGTACATCAAGGGCGCCGATGAGCTTGGACAAGTTGGCGTCGTCGAGCGCCGCCTCGACCTCGTCCAGCACATAGAACGGCACCGTACGCGTGCGGTACACGGCAAAGAGCAGGGCGAGCGCCGTCAGGCTCTTCTCGCCACCCGACATGAGCATCATCTTGGTGATGCGCTTGCCGCGCGGCTGCGCCACGACCTCGATACCCGTATCAGCCGGGTGCTCGGGGTCGGTCATCTCCAGATGCGCCTGTCCACCCGGGAACAGCATGGCGAAGATCTCGCGGAAGTTCGCGTCGACCTTCTCAAACGTCACCAGGAAGGCCTTCCGCATCTTGCGATCAATGGCCACCGTGATCTTGGTGAGCGCCTTGCGCGCGCTCTCCAGATCGGCCAGCTGCTCCTCGATGTAGTCGGCGCGGCGCTTGAGCTGCTCGTACTCCTCCATGGCAACTTGGTTAACGGGACCAAGGTTGTTGATCTGGCGCACAAGCTGGTTGAGTTCGCGCTCGGCGGCATCGCGGTCCGTGGGCGCCGGAAGCATGAGCGCTTCCTCGAGCACCGTCGTGCCATCGGCGGTAATGGCCTTGATGGCAGCCTCGACCTGCACCTCGAGCTTGCCACGCGCGACCTTGAACTCGTTTTGCGTGGCAGAGGCGGTATCGACTCGCTCCTTAGCGCGGGCAACCTCTGCCTTGGCATCCTCGATGGTCTTCTTGAGCGAAGCGGAGTCCGCCTCCTCCAGAGAGGCCTGGTCACGCAGGCGCGCGGCCCAATCCGACGCGCGCTCCAGCAGGGCCGAATAGCGCTCGTGCATGGGGTCGACGCGCAGACGCAGCAGCTCGAGCGACCGCGAAGCCTGGCGTGTTCCGCGGATACGACGGTCGATGCCCTCAAGACGATGCTCCAGGTCGGGCACGCGGCCCTTCAGCGAACGCAGGCGTTCGCTCGTCTGGGCTAGGCGAACCTTGGCGTCAGCGAGCTTGCCGGCAGCCTCGGAATCGTCACGGCGAACGCGGTCGAGTTCGTCGTTGGCCTCGGCAATCTGCAAGCCCAGATCGCTTGCCTGCGCGCGGGCCTCGTCACGCGAACGGGTGAGCTCGTCAACGCGCGGGCGCGCAGCGCGAACGGCTTCGGAAGCCTGCTCGCGGCGCTTGGAGATGCGCACGCGCTCGACCTCGGCATTGTTGGCGCTTTGCTCCAAGCGGCCGATCTCGGAGAGCAGCGAGCGGCGCTCGCCCTCAAGACGGGCGATCTCGCCGGCGGCATCGCCCTCAGCGGCACGCGCTTCCTCAACGGCCGCATTGGCCTCGACGACCTGATCCGACACATGCTCAAACACGGCAGCCAGATCGGGCTCCAGGCCCTCCAGCTCGCGAATGCGACGCTTGCGCTCCAGAGCGCCCGACGCCTCGCCGGCATCTAGCCCCACACGCACCAGGCCGCCACAGCTTACGCGGGCGCCATCGGGAGTCACGTAGGTCACACCGTCAACGACAGGCGCGGCCAGCGCGGCAGCCAAGTCATCGACCATGTAATAGCCGCCAAGCAGCGCCTCGACGACGGGTCCGTAGCCTGCGCGCACGGACAGACGATCAACCAGACGGGTACCGGCAGCGCCCTCGGCGGCAGCAGAGCCACTCACGCCGCGCGCCATCAGCAGCGCCTCACCCGAGGCCTTCTTCTGGTCCAGAGAGGCACGACCGGCACGCTCAAGCGCAGACGTATCGTCGAACAGCAGTGCATCGATATCGCCGGCGAGCAATTGCTCAACCAAGCCCTCAAGCTCGCGCGGGGCCTCGAGCACGTCGCCCAGACGACCCGAGACATCATCGCCCAGCGCACCCACCAGACGGCTCACCAGCGGCGAGCTGTCAGCAATGCGGGCATCGAGTTTCTTTTGGCTGGCAAGCTCCGAGCGCACCTCGGATAACTTGTTGCGCGCCTCACTCTCGCGGGCACGCAGGTCCTTCAGGGCCGCGCGTGCCGCCTCGGTGGCCTCACGCGCATCGACCTGAGCCTGGCGCGCTTCCTCAAGAGCGCCCTCAAGCTCCTCGGCGCGGTCGCGACGGCTCTCGAGCGAGGCCGTGACCTCCTCGAGCTGCTCGTCAATCTGCTCCAGGCGCGAGGCATACATGTTGTCCTCGACCTCGGCATTGCTCAAGGAATCCTTCACCTTGGCGAGCTCAAGCGCGGCATTATCGGCCACGCGCTGCACATCGCGTTGCTCACGCGTAAGCTGCGAAATCTGATTGTCGAGCGCCACGCGCCGCTCGTGGAGCTCAGCGGCGGCAGGACCAGCGGCGTCAACGTCCTCCTGGGCCTGCATGTGCGCGCCGGTCACTTCCTCAAGCTGGGCGCGCGCGTCCTCGAGCTCCTCGACCACGCGACGACGCTGATGCTCGGAGCTCGAGATCTGGCCGCGCATGTCGGACAGGCGCGACACCATGTTGTGGCCCTTTTCCTCGAGCAGGCGCATGTCGGAGTTAATGCGGCCGACCACATCTTGCATATGACGGCGCTGCTCGCCCAGGTCGCCCACAAACAGGCCCTTTTCCTCAAGCATAACCTGGAGCTTCTCGAGCTCGCGCTCCTTTTCGCCCAAGCGGTACTGCGCAAGCTCAAGCTCGGCGGCACCTTCCTTGGAGCGGCTCTCCAGGTCGTTCCACTGCGACTGCAGCGAACGCAGCTCGTCGACGGCCAGCATCTGCGTAAGCTCGTTCGCGCGCGAGGACAGCTCTTTGTACTTGCGCGCGCGATCGACCTGACGCTCCAGCGGTCGCAGCTGACGGGCGATTTCCTTATTGATGTCGCGAGCACGCGTCAGATGCTCGTCCATCGACTTAATCTTTTTGAGCGCACGCTCCTTGCGGCGCTTGTGCTTGGAGATGCCGGCGGCCTCCTCGATGAGAGCGCGGCGCTCCTCGGGGCGGCTCTGCAAAATGGCGTCGAGCTTGCCCTGGCTGATGATGGAATGCGTATCCTTGCCCAGGCCCGAATCGTGCAGGATGTCCTGAATGTCCATCAGGCGGCACGGACTCGAGTTGATGAGGTACTCGCTTTCGCCCGAGCGATACATGCGACGGGTGATGGCGACCTCGTCAAAATCGACGGGCAGCATATGGTCCGAGTTATCGAGCACCAGCGTGACCTCGGCGACACCCACCGGCTTGCGCGCTGACGAGCCCGAGAAGATGACATCCTCCATGGCCTGGCCGCGCAGCTGCTTGGCGCTCTGCTCGCCCAGGACCCACAGAATCGAGTCAGAGATGTTCGATTTTCCCGAGCCGTTGGGACCGACGATGACGGTCAGGCCCGGCTCAAACGTCATATGGGCGCGGTCGGCAAACGACTTGAACCCTTTGAGCGTGAGGGACTTGAGATACACGGTTCCTCGCTTACACGTGCTTCTTGTTCAGAATCACGCCGTTGGTGGTGTAACCCATGCGGTCGAGCGCTTCGAGCGCGGCGGCTCCCTCGGCTTCTTTCTTTGAGGAGCCGGAACCGCGACCCTGGCGAATACCATCGATCAAAACCACGGCGGTAAAGGTGGGCGCATGCGCTGGGCCCTCGGAGCCAACGAGCTTATACGCCGGGGGTTCGTGACCGTCGGCTTGCACGCACTCCTGCAAAAACGACTTGGGGTTTGCAGGATGCTCGGCACGCTCGGAAGCCAAATGCGGTTTAAGCGTACGATGGATAAACTCCGCTGCGGCATCCCAGCCGGCATCCAGGTACAGTGCGCCCACGAGCGACTCGTAGACGTTCTCGAGCGCCGAATGCAGGCCGCGCGCACCGGTACCGGTCTCGGAGGCACCAAAGATGATGATGTCGTCGATACCCAGCTCGTGGGAGACTTCCGACAACGTGGCGCCCGAGACGAGCGACACCTTCAAGCGGGTGAGCTTGCCCTCGTCAAACTCGGGATAGGACTCAAAGAGCGAACGGGCGACGACGGCGCCCAAAATGGAATCGCCCAAAAACTCCAAGCGCTCGTAGCTTGCCGAGACAGGCTGGCCTTCGACGGCCGAAGGATGCGTGAGGGCCGCGCGCAGCAGCACCTTGTCATTGAACTCGTGGCCCAGAATCTCCTGGGCGCGCGTAAGTCGTTCGGATAAAGCCAAGACTTAGGCCTCCTTGGCAGCTTCGATAGCGTCGACGGCGTCGGCGACAGAGTTGAGCGAGAGCAGGGTCTCGTCATCGATCTCGAGGTTGAACTCGTCCTCGATAGCCGTAACCAGCTGCAGGCGCTCGAGCGAGTTGGCATCGAGGTCGTCAAAGGTGGTCTCATCGCTAATTTCGGCAACATCGACGCCCAGAACGTCAGCAGCGACCTCGGCGATCTTGTCGAAGATTTCGGAGCGGTCCATAGCGCTTCCTCTCATAGTGCATGAATACCAAAAGAATGGTACCGCCCGGGCGGTACCAAGACACGGTTCTGATTCTACCCCACGACGCACGCCCCGAGGCGCATAACGCCGCTGTTATAAAACGATACCGTCCATAGAGTTGGCGACATTCTCGACCAGCCCCGCGCGCACGGCTTCGGCCGCCGCGAGCGTACCGTTTTTGACAGCCTCGACCGAGGTGGCGCCATGGCCGATCAGGACCACGCCACGCAGGCCCAAAAGAATCGCGCCGCCCTTGGCGTCGCCCGAAAGCTTGGCCTTAATCTCGCGCATCTGCTTTTTGATGAGCAGCGCGGCGATCTTGGTGCCAAGCGAAGACATAAAGGCACCCTTGAGTTCCTTCAGCAAAAACTTGGCAGCGCCCTCCGTGGCCTTGAGCGCAATATTGCCCGACATGCCATCGGCAACGACGACATCGAAGTTACCCGAGGTGATGTCCGTTCCCTCGCAGTTACCAACAAAGCCGGGAACGGCGTCTTTCATGGCCGGGAAGCAAGCCTTGGTAAAGTTGGAGCCCTTCTCGTCCTCGGTGCCGTTGGCAAGCAGGCCCACGCGGGGATGCTCGATGCCCAGGACGACGCGGGCATAGGCGCTACCCATCTGGGCAAAACGCACCATGTCGTCGACCTCGACATCGGGGTTGGCGCCCATATCGCACAGCACCGTCAGACCGCCGGCACGATTGGGCAGCGCATTGGTCAGACAGGGGCGCACCGGCTGCTTCTTGCCTTCGGCCTGATACCTAAACGGCGTCACATAGGCGGTGGCAGCGGCGGTCATGGCACCGGTGGAACCGGCGGAGAAGAACGCATCCGCGTTGCCCTTCTTAATGGCGCGACACGACAGCACGATCGACGACTTGCGTTTAGTCATCACGGCGCGAATGGGATCGTCATCCATGGCGATAACGTCGGGTGCCTCAAGGGCCTCAACACGTGCGTGGGAAGCAGCAAAGGGATTGACGATTTCGGCAGGGCCAGCTGCCAAGACCTCGATATCGGGATCAGCAGCAAGTGCAGCCTCGATACCATCGAGAACAACCTGAGGCTTCTCGTCTCCACCCACAACGTCTACACAAACGCGAACGTTACTCATATACATGCTCCTTATACAAAAATGGCCGACTCATTGAGCCGGCCATTGTGGTTCCATTTGGAACGGCATCGCATCCAGAGTATACCGTTACTCGGTAACGATAACCTCGCGGTCCTTGTAGAAACCGCAGCTGGGGCACACGTGGTGCGGAAGCTTGACAGCGCCGCAACGGGGGCACGTGGACTGAGCCGCAGCCGAAATTTTCATGTTGGCGGAACGACGGGTGTGAGTGCGGATACGACCCTGCTTTTGTTTAGGTACGGGCATAGTGACCTTCCTTATGAACTATCCAGTGTGGCGATTACGCGCAAGTAGCGATACTACCACAGTTTTACTCATCGAGCTTGAGATTCTTCAATGCTGCAAATGGATTTTCCGTGGCAGCGGCCCATTCCGCCTCTGCCTGGGCGGCGCAATCGCATTGCTCGACGTTGAGATTGCAACCGCATGTGGGGCACAGACCACGGCAATCGGGCTTGCAGAGCACCACGAACGGCGTGTCCATAACGACCGCGTCATTGATGGGCTCGCCCAGATCGACGAGACGGTCCTCACCCAGGAGCTCGTAGCCATCCTCGTAGGCCTCGGGATCCTCGGGCTCCTCAAAGAGGTAGAACTCCTCGATTTCGCCGGCGATATCAAACGAGGCAGGCTCCAGGCAACGGTCGCACTCGCCGGTGGCGTGCGCGCGGACCATGCCCGTGAGCAAGACACCGGTACCGGCATTGGTAAAGACAACGTCGTAGTCGATGCCGTCCTGAAGCTGGTACTCCTTCTCGCCCACCGTGTAGGTGGCGACATCGACCTTACCGGTCAGCGGATACGAATCTCCAGGAAACTCGAGCTGCTCGGAAAGATCGACGGTAACGCTCGGGAACTCAGCCATTACCACTGACCATTCTGTTGGGCGGCACCCTCGTTGAGCTGCTGACGGCAACGGGTAACGGTGCCGGTCAGGCTCTTGAGGTTCTCCTCCAGGTGCGTAAAGACCTGCTCTGCATAGTCCTCGGCAGCATAACGCGTCTCGCGCTCGTACTGCTGGGCACGATCGCGGATGTCGTCGGCCTGCTGCTGCGCAAGGCGGACGATCTCCTGCTCACCGGCAATGGTGAGGGCCTGCTGCTGAGCATCGGCAATGATGGAATCGGCCTGAGCGGCGGCGGAAGCCATAAGCTCCTCGCGCTCCTTAAGGATACGGCGGGACTTCTGCCACTCCTCGGGATAGCTCATGCGGATCTCGTCGAGAATGTTGAAGAACACGTCGGCGTCGATGACCTTGAACTGAGCGTTCTTGCCGAAAGGCGGCTTGGCTTCCTCGATCAGCCCTTCGAGCTCATCGACCAAGCTGACGATCCTATCGCCAGGAAAATTCTCGCCCGGCATCCAGTCTCCTTTCATAGGTAACATATCATCGTGCTAGTTTACCACATGCCACCAGGCAATAAGAAACGTCACGAAAAGCGATGTTTGAGCGCTTCGACCACGTTGGACGGGACAAACGTCGATACGTCACTACCGAGCGAGGCGATCTGGCGAACAACCGAGCTCGAGATATAGCCGTACTGCGGCGCGCTCATGACAAAGATGGACTCCAGCTCGTTATCCAAGCGATAGTTGAGGTCGGCCTGCTGCAGCTCGTACTCAAAGTCGGTCATGGCGCGCAGGCCCTTGACCACGGCCCCCGCCCCCTGCTCACGAGCGAAGTCGACCAAGAGGCCGGTAAAGGGCAGGACCTCAACGCCGTCGATATCACCGAGCGCCTCGCGGGCCAGCGCCACGCGCTCATCGAGCGTAAACGTGGTGCCCACACCGTTTTTACCCTGCGACTCGGCAACAGCGACGATCACGCTGGGAAAGATGCGGCGGGCGCGGCGGATCACATCGATATGGCCAAACGTGATGGGATCAAAGGTGCCCGGGACGATCACGCGGTTGATGGTGTCACTCATGAGCATCCTCCTGAAACGTCGTGGCATCGTTGTTGTCAGCATCGGTGCCGGCGTTATCGCCCTCGCCATCGTTATCGCCGACCCAACGAAGCAGGTCGACCGAGGTAATGCCGTAGCGCTTCTCACGTACAGTCTCAAAGCCTGCCGGATGCGCGCCCGCATCGGCAGCGGCATGCTCAAACAAGGCGTAAGCGCCAGGTGCAAGTAAACCCTGCTGAGCCAGGTTCTGCAGCAGTTCCTCGACCGGCTCGGCACCAAAAGCATAGGGCGGGTCGAGCAGGACCAGATCAAAGGGGCCGCCCGGTACACGACCGCGCGAGGCACTCGCCAGCATGTCGCCCGTGACCACGCGCCAACGCGCACGGTCACGGCAGAGCGACTCGATATTCTTGGTAATGAGCCGCGCGGCGTTGCGATCGATCTCAAACGTCGTGAGCGAGCGGGCCCCACGAGAGAGCATCTCTAACCCTAAGGCACCGGAGCCGCCAAAGGCGTCCAGCACACGAACCTCGTCCAAATCGAAATCGAATGCCGACATGACCATAGATGCGCACGCCTCGCGCACGCGATCAGTCGTGGGGCGGGTGACATCGCGACCACGGGGCTCCTCGATCTTACGACCGCGCCATTCGCCGCCGATGATTCTCATCCTCCGCTGACCTCCTTAAAAATGTGTCGATATCGCATGGCAACCGCATCGCGCAGGGGGCGAGTCGCCACGGAGTCAAGAGTGCAAGCATACCGCAAGAGCTCGACCGCGTCCAAATGGGCCCATTCGATAAGGTCCTCATCGGCATCCAGGTCCACAAAGCGCAAGGTCACGCCACCGTGCTGACGGTACCCCAGGATTTCGCCCTCGTGGCGCAGACGCAGGTCCATCTGGGCGAGCGTAAAGCCATCCGAGGTCTTTTCGAGCGACTGGAGACGGTCTTGCGCCGCCGATGCGCCGCCGTTGCCCTTGGAGTGCGTCATGACCAGGCAGGTACCCGACTCGCTGCCGCGGCCCACGCGACCGCGTAGCTGGTGCAGGGCCGCCAAGCCAAAGCGCTCACCGTTCTCGATGACCATGACGGTGGCGTTGGGCACGTCGACGCCCACCTCGACCACCGTGGTCGAGACGAGCACGTCGATCTCGCCGCGCTTGAAGGCATCGATCACGCGGTCCTTCTCCCCCGCCGGCATGCGGCCGTGAAGGCGCTCGATGGTAAGTCCCGGCAGCGCCAGGCGCAGTCGTTCGAGCTCGGTTGCCGTATCGTGCAGCGGCACGGGGACCGTCACGCGGCCCTCGTCGTCGCGGGCGATACCGGGTACGTCTTCCAGCTCATCGGCCGAGTCACTCGGCTCCACGAGCGGGCAAATCACGTAGGCCTGCTGACCTTTTTCATGTGCCTCGCGGATGGCGCCATAGGCGAGGTCGCGGCTCGACTCGGTGAGCACGCGTGTCGTCACGCCAGCGCCAGGGACGGGCCGATGGCGGATGATGCTCGTGTCCAGATCGCCGTAGACCGAAAGCGCCAGCGTACGCGGGATGGGCGTTGCCGTCATAACGAGCAGGTCCGCACCGGGACCCTTTGCACGCAGGGCGTTACGCTGGCCTACGCCAAAGCGGTGCTGCTCGTCGATGACGACAAGCGACAGATGCTTGAACGCAACGTCATCCGAAAGCACCGCATGGGTGCCAAAGAGGACGTCGAGCTCGCCCGATTCCAGCTGGGCATGGATGCGCTCGCGCTCTGCGGCCGGCGTGGCGCCCGTCAGAAGCGCCCAGGACATGCCGGCCTGCGAGAGCAGAGGGCCAGTCTTATCGGCATATTGGCGCGCCAGAACGCCCGTGGGCGCCATAACGCAGGCCTGCGTGCCGCTATCGGCAGCCACTGCCAGCGCGCAGGCGGCAACGGCGGTCTTACCGGTACCGACATCGCCCAGCAGCAGGCGGTTCATCACGCGCCCGCCATCGCACATATCGCGCAGGATATCCTGGAACGCGGCCTCCTGCTCTTCGCTCAGCGAAAACGGCAGGGCTTGCTTGAGCGCGGCCAGGTGCTCGCCCGCGGTGTGGGCGTAGGGAGCGACTTCGACCAGGCCGCCGTCGTTGCGCAGGCGCAGTGCCAGCTGAAGGTAAAGGCACTCCTCATAAGCAAGGCGACGGCGAGCGATATCGCGCTCAGCCATGCTCGAGGGAAAGTGGATTGAGCGCAGCGCGCGGGCATTGCTCATCAGGCGGCGCTTGACGCGTAAGCGTGCGGGAATCGGGTCGAAGGGATTGCCGACGACCTCGAGCGCGCCGCTTACGATGCGGCGCATCCACGCCTGGCTCACGCCATCACTCACGTAATGGACCGGCAGGATGTTGCCTGCGGCACGCCCATTCTCGAGCTTTTCAAAGTGCGGCGAGGACATCTGCTTAAAGCCGTAGGCAAACTCGACCTTGCCCATCACGGCCAGGCGGTCGCCCTGCTTAAGCTGCTGGGCAATCCAGGGCTGGCGGAAAAAGGCAACCTGCAGCACGCCCGTCTCGTCAATGAGTGAGACCTCGGTCACCTGCATGCGCGGACGCGGCTGCTTTTGGACGATACGGTCGACCGTGGCGATGATGGTGCACACAGTGCCGATGGGCGCCATCTCGATGGACCACGAACGGGTAAAGTCGAGGTATCGATATTGTGGTCATACCTCTTGTGAAATGATGTTTTTTGTTTTGAATTTGTACGAT
>CAJKGV010000027.1:0-14394 GCA_905199455.1 Collinsella aerofaciens
CCCATGCCCGTATCGAGGTTGCGGTGCGGCAGCTCCGGCATGGAGCCGTCCTCCTGGCGGTCGTACTGGGTAAACACGAGGTTCCAGAACTCAAGGAAGCGGTCGCAGTCGCAGCCAGGCTTGCAGTCGGGGCTACCGCAGCCGACCTCCTCGCCCATGTCAAAGTAGATCTCGGAGCACGGACCGCAGGGACCGGTGGGGCCAGCGGCCCAGAAGTTGTCGTCCTCGCCCAGGCGGGAGATGTGGTCCTCGGCAACGCCCAGAGAACGCCACACGTCGTGGGTCTCGTCGTCCTCGGTAAAGACGGTGAAGTACAGGCGGTCGAGCGGCAGCTTGAACTCCTTGGTGATGAGCTCAAAGGCCCAGGCGCAAGCCTGCTCCTTGGAGACGCCGCCAAAAGAGAAATCGCCGAGCATCTCAAAGAATGACAGGTGACGGCCGTCCTCGCCGATGCAATCGATGTCATTAGTGCGGACGCACTTCTGGCAGGAGATCGCGCCGATCTCCTTCATGGTCTTCTTGCCCTGGTAGTACTCCTTAAACTGGTTCATGCCGGCATTGGCAAGCAGCAGTGAAGGATCGTCGGGGACGAGGGACGAAGAAGGATAGAGCTTAAGACCGCGCTCCTCAAAGAAGTTGAGGAACTTAGAGCGAATCTCGGCCGTAGTCATTGACGGGTAGTCAGCACTCATAGAGGGAATCTCCTCGGTTTCACATCGAAACAGTTCAAACGTAACGATATTACCATCCCGCCGCGCAAGTGCAAAAAAGAGGGCCAGCACAATGCCGGCCCTTCAGCGAAATAGCATGTTAGCACGTATGAATGTTAACCCGAATTACCCCGCTAGTTGTCGCCATCGTCCATGGAGCCGTCGATGCCGGTTTTGGTATCGTCGTCCGAATTGGAATCATCGTCTTTGGCGAAGGGGTTCTTGAAGAAGCCCGTGGCATCGGGCTGCAGACCAGAGAGCTTAATCCAGGGATTATCGAGCTCGGGCTTGGGCATGGCCTTGGCCTCGGGCGCGGTCTCGTTGCCGATGAGCTCGGACTCGTAGATGAAGGTGTCGTCTCCAAGCGCGTCGTAGGCGGCGACCGGGTTGCCATCGGCATCGCGGTACGGTGTGCCCTTAAACACGGCGCCGTCATAGGCCACAAGCTGGCGGCCGGTCTCATTCTCGAAGTAGTACACGAAGATACCCTTGAGGGCCGCGCACAGTGGGATGGCAATAATCATGCCGATGGGGCCCATGAGTGCCGAGCCAATAACGAGCGCCGTGAGGCTCATGATGGGATGCACCTGCACCGAGCTCTGCATGACCTTAGGCGAAATCACGTTGTCGGTGACGTTTTGCGCGACCATCGTCACGATGAGCGTCCATAACGCCAACATGGGGCTGAACATGAAACCGAGCACTGTGGCGATTGCTGCGCTCACCCAAGGACCGACGACCGGAACCAAATGCATGATGCCGTTAAAGATAGCCATGAGCGCCGCATACGGATGGCCGATGATCATAAAACCGATAAAGGCAAGGAAACCGCCGCAGATGGACGTCACGACCATACCGCGCATGTAGCCGCCGACAGAGCGAGAAAGGATGGCGACCATAAAGCGGTACGAGGTCTCCTTCTCCTGACCGATGATGGTGCAAATCTCGTGGTGCATGCGAGGGTAGTCGCAGGCCATCCAGTACGCAAGCACCAGACCAAGGAAGATCACGAACAACTGCGAGGCCGTATTGGTGATGAGCGGGAACACACCGCGGCCAAGCTCGGCAGCAATCTGAGACACATACTTCGATGCCACGGCAACCAGCGACGAAAGATTATCGTCCAGGTACTCCTTGAGCGGCGTGTTGTTGAGCGTCTTGGCATGCGAGATCATCTCATTGAGATCGCCACCCGCAACACGAAGCTGCTCGGGTAGGCGGCTCAGTACTTCCATGATCTGACCAAAGAGAATCGGCGACAAGATGCAAACGACACCGACGAGCACGGCAACAACAATAATAAGCGCGACAAGCGAACCGATGCCGCGATTCACGCCATGGTGCTCGAGCCAGTTGGTGATCGGGGACATCACAAAGGCAATGATGGAACCAACGGCGAGAAACTCGATAACCGGGGCCAGGATGCCCATAAGGTTAAAGATGACAGCGGCGATGACAATGCAGCCGACAACAGCCCAAATGCGAAGCGTCAGAATGCGGGTGTCGCGCAGCACGCGATCGGTTTGTTGGGGGCGCTCATTCATGAACGAATCATCACTCCGTCGGGGTCGATCTTGTCCTGAATCTTCTTAAGCGTGCGGCGAAGCAGACGCGAAACCTGCACCTGAGAAATACCCAGCTTCTTGGCGATCTCGATCTGGGTCATGCCCTTCACAAAGCGCAGCTCAATCACCTCGCGCTCGCGCGGCGAGAAATCACGGATGGCTTCCTCGATCACTAGGCGGTCATCGGTAAAGTCGAGATCGTTGTCGTCGTCGGCGTAACGGTCGAGAATCGAGGGGGCATCGTCGGAATCGGACGCACCAGGAGCCTCGATGGGCACCGAGGTATAAGCCGAAGACGATTCCATAGCCTCGAGGACCTCATCGACAGTCACATCTAGATACTCAGCGATCTCCTCAACCTTGGGCGAACGCTGCAGCTCGTTGGTAAGTTTGTCAGTAGCCTGGTTGACCTTGGCCGAGAGCTCCTGCAGACGACGCGGTACGCGCACGCTCCAGCCCTTGTCGCGGAAATGGCGTTTGATCTCGCCCAGGATAGTGGGTGTCGCAAACGTCGTGAACTCGAGTCCGCGCTCGGGGTCAAAGCGGTCGATAGCCTTGAGCAGGCCCAAATAGCCAACCTGCATCAGATCATCGAGCGGCTCGCCGCGGTTCTTAAATTTGTTGGCAAGAAACCTTACCAGGTTCATGTGGGACATGACGAGCTGCTCGCGGGCGTCCGGATCACCGGTCTCCTTGTAACGACGAAACAGCTCGCGGGTTTTCTCCTTGTCCCAAGCGGTCTTGCCGCTCCGGGAACGTTCGGTCATATTAGATATCCGCCTTGAGGTCGAGGGAAAGCGTCAGGGGCGCCGCAGTCTTTTCGTAGGAGTCGCACACACTCGCGAGGATGAGCTCGGCATACACCGCAGCCTGGTCGTCTTCATCGGCCGTAGCCTGATCACCGAAGGTAAAGGTCATGCCCACGTGGGATTCGTCGACATCGAATTTGATCGAGATATCGTCGGAATCAACGGCCGTGCAGCCAAAGATAAAGGCTTCCTCGGCAGCCATGCGGATGTCCTCGATGCGATCAACAGACATGGAGCACAGGGCACCAACGTTGGCTGCCGTCATGCGCACAAGGCGAGCGAGACGCGGGTCGCCGGCAACGGTCAGCGTGATGGGGCAGGTTGCTTCGCTACTCATCGCAGGACTCCTCAGAGGTCTCGGCGGGCGTATAGGTGTAATACTGAGTCGGCTTGGCTGAAGACTTCTGAGCCGCATCTGCGCCATCGGCGGGCTCGTCCTCCGCCTTACCAATCAGGACGCGCTCGGTCGGCTGCTCGGCTTCTTCGGCGGCGGCGGAAAGCTTGCGCTCGGTGTCAGCTGCAGGAGCCTTCACCTTATTGAAGAGCTTCTGCACAGCACCGGCGGCAGAGTCGGTCACGCTCGACACAGCATTGCTGGCCTCGGCCATGCTGCCCGTAACCTCGGAAATGTCGCGAACCACAGCTTCGACCTCTACGAGGTTGGACGTCAGAGCGTCAACGGCGGTCTTGCTCGACTTGAGCAGCGGCTCCATCTGGGCAAGCGCCGGCGTAAGCTCATCGACAGCGCCATCGAGCTTTGCCACCACAGGCTGAGCCTCGGCGATGGTGTTGTTGAGGTCGTTCACGGTCTTATCGAGCGAGTCGACAACATTGCGGGTCTTGCGCAAGGTAAGCGCGAGCTCAGCGATGGCCCACACGCCGGCAACGGCGAGCAGCAGCAGGGCGATTTGAATGGGACTCATACAAGCCTCCCAAAGGAATCGAAATACAGACGCTTTTCATGGTACCCCAAAGGGGACCGAACATGCCAAGAGCAGCAACGTGGGACAAAATTATCAGCAGCTACTTCGGTGCATTCCCGCTGCGGTCACGTTCGCTTTGCTCAACGCGCCACTCTTCCCAGCCGCGGCCGGCAGGCTGCCAAAACGCACCGCGCTCCAGCCCCTCGGGCAAATAGCGCTGATCGACCCAGCCTTCGGGATAATCATGCGGGTACTTATACACACCGTATTCGTCACTGCCCGGGCGATGACGATCGCGCAGATAGCTCGGCACCTCGCGGAGCCCACTTGAATGGATATCGGCCAACGCCGCATCGATCGAGGCCTCGCACGCATTGGATTTAGGTGCCAAGCACACATAGAGCGCAGCCTGAGCCAGGTTAATGCGGCATTCGGGATACCCAATGACCTCGGCAGACTTAAACGCGGCATGCGCCACCAAAAGCGCCTGTGGGTCGGCGTTGCCAACGTCCTCAGAAGCCTGAATCATAATGCGGCGAGCGATAAACTTTGGGTCCTCCCCCGCGTCGATCATGCGCGCGAGCCAATAGATCGTGGCATCGGGGTCGCTGCCGCGCATAGACTTAATAAACGCACTGATGATGTCATAGTGCATGTCACCGTTTTTGTCGTACGAAAACCCACGACGCGGGTTGGCAATCTTCACGTCATCAACGGTAATGGGATAGCGCTCCCCCGCCGCCGGCGCTGACGTTCCCTCGGTATCGGGACGCGTGACGGCAATCTCGCTCGCAAGCTCGAGCGTCGTGAGCGCCGAGCGAGCGTCGCCCGCAGCCAGCGTGCAGATGGTCTTAACCGTATCCTCATCGGCCGAGAACTTGCCGTTCAAACCCTGCGGCTCCTCGAGCGCACGCTCGATAAGCGTAGCGATATCCTCGTCCTTCAAGTGCTCAAGCTCCACCACGCGACCGCGCGAGAGCAATGCCGAGTTGACCTCGAAGTACGGATTCTCCGTCGTGGCGCCAATCATAATGACGGTACGGTTCTCAACCGCATGCAGCAAGGCATCCTGCTGAGACTTGGAGAAGCGGTGAATCTCGTCGATAAACAGGATGGTGCGGCGGTCGTAGGTATTCAGGCGCGTCTTGGCCTCGTCAATCACGCGGCGAAGATCCTTCACGGTACCCGTCACGGCGCTGACCTCGACAAACTCGCTCTTGGTATGGTTGGCGATAATGTGGGCCAGCGTCGTCTTACCCGTACCGGCCGGCCCGTACAGAATCACGCTCGAAAGCACGTCGTGCTCGATCGCGGCACGCAACCATGAGCCCTTACCGACGGCCTTTTGCTGGCCCACGTACTCGTCGAGCGAATTGGGTCGCATGCGCACCGCGAGCGGCGCATTTTTAAAGGAACGCTCGCGCGTCGAGGCAGAAAAAAGGTCGTCCATAGCCATCCCGTGCATCAATCAAAAACGTTTTCAACTAACCAGTATACCGAAAGGATACGAACTACCGTTCGTTAATATAGGTACGATGCGGAAACTTTAGACCCGGGAACAGCTTGCTCGTCAGTTCGCAGAAATAACCGTCCGTCATGCTCGCGATATAATCCACCACGGCTTGATCCTTGTCGTCCTGCCAGGCATAGGTGCGATCGTAGTAGGAAAGTTGCTGCTCAATGCGCGAAATATGATGCTTAAAGATGTAAGAGGACTCGTCACCACTATTTAGATCCCGCAGGCAACGGTCGTAGAGCTTTTCGAAGGCCTCGCGCAGCTCCACCTCGGAATCGCCTTCGATACCGCCCTTGCTATAGATCTTCTCGTAGTTCTCGCGCTTGGCTCGGCGGATTTCCCCAAACAGGTCCTCGCTCATCTCGATGCGCGGCTTACCATAGCTGTGCTCAACGATATCGATGGAAGCGTGCGTAAGGATCCAACTGTTGTAGGCACCGCCCCGGCCATCATCAAAGGCGTCGGGTGACAGCAGGCCCGCCGCAATGGCGTCTTGGCGATCGCGCCCAACGTAGGCAAGAATATCCGAGATGCGAACGACGCAGCCCTCGAGCGTCATGGGACGCAGATGCTCAATTGCGCTATAGCCCGTGGCAATGCAATCTTCAACCGTCAGGTCAAACTGGTCAAAGGAGCTCATGTCCGAGAGCTCAAACACACGCTGCTCGTACTCGCCGTTATGGCATAGCACGCCGTCGAGCGTCTGGAGCGACACGTTGCGGCCATACAACGCGTCGAGCACGCGGACCGACTGCACATTATGGAAAAAATAACGCCCCGTGCGCTCATGATAGATATCGTTGAGGAAGCGCTCGCCGGCATGGCCGAAAGGCGTGTGTCCCAAGTCATGACCCAGGCCAATCGCCTCGATCAGATCGCAATTGAGCCCCAGGGCGCGACCGATATCGCGCGCAATGCGCGAGACAAGCTGCACGTGCAAACCGCGGCGTGACAGATCGTCATTGCTACGGAAGCTAAAGACCTGCGTTTTGCCTGCATAACGGGTGTACGCCGGAAGATGAAGTATCTTTTCGGTATCGCGCATAAACGCCGGACGCATAAGCGTGCCTTTGTCGGCAGCGCGATCAATACGACGAATGACCTGGTCGTCGCAGCATCGATAAGGATTAACGACACCCGAGGCGCGGTCGGCGGCGATACGCTCGACCAGCTCGGGCGACAACGCCGCGGGAATGCGGTCCATGCGCGCCTTAATGACGGCCGTTTCTTGATTAGTTGCCATGACATGCTCCTTAAGAAGGATGCGCAATCGGTTACAATGTGCAGCCCACGACCTCGATTATGGCAAAAATCGGCACCAAAAACGGGAGCAATGGCAGGGAGCGCGATTTTGTGATGAGGCAGGAGACGGCAAGGACCAGGAGCGCAGTGGCAAATGCGACGATGCCGCCCATAGGGTCGAGCGTGCAAAGCGCAAAGAGTGCCTTGGCATCTCCCATGCCGATGCCCGGGGTTTGGCGAAAACGACGCCAGAGGGACTCAGTCAGCACGAGAGCAAAGTAGACGATGACCGCAAGACCGGCATGGTCAAGCGCCGTGTTAACGCCTTTGTCGAGCCAAACGCCCACTAACGCCGTCACCGCACACGCACCGGCAAGCTCATTGGGAAAACGTCGATGGCGGGCATCAATTGCCACGCCGGCAAAGATGCAAATCCAAAACGGGATATAGGCCATCGGACTCCTCCTCGAGCTGCATCGCAAAAGCAAAAACCACCACAAAGGTGCCTGTCCCCTTTGCGGTGGTTTTGGCGGTGATTATTTGGCGCCTTGCATGACCTCGTCGAGGGTAACGTTGACGGCATGCTGCGTCGGGACCCAGTCGACCTTTAGGAACAGAGCGGCCACCGTGATGGGGATATAGCTGAACATAAAGATCGGGAAGGTAAACAGGTTGGTCACCAAACGCCACTTTTGCGCGCAATGAATGTGCTTGTACTCGAAGATGGTCGTGAGTAGCGCCAGGATAAAGAAGGTCTGGTACATCATCACGAAGGTCATAATGAGCGAGGCGGCGCAAGCCTGCATCTCGACCTCGGTGGCCAAGAAGCCGTGCGAAAGCCCGCCCACGATGAGGAAGGTCGCGTTGGCGAGCATGGAGATCAGGGACAGCAGCATACCCGGAGCGATGGTCATAAACATGTCATAAGCGGCAAAGCGATGATAGCGGAAGGTCGACTTGACCAAGTGCTTACCATAAGTAAAGAACACCTGGTAGAAACCCTTGGTCCAGCGCATGCGCTGCTTCCAGGACGCCTTAAACGTCACGGGCTGCTCGTCAAAGAACTCCGCCGGCGCATAACCGATGCGGATGCCGTGAATGGCGCAGAACGTGGTGAACTGGATGTCCTCGGTCAGCGTATGAAACTGCCAACCGTGCATGCCCTCGATAACGCTGGCGGAGATGAGGTAGCCCGAACCCGAGACAGCGCAGGACGTCTTGCAGATATTACGCGCGTTGTTGAGGAAGCGGGCCTCACGCAGATACCAGGTGGCGTTGGCTGACGAAATCCACGAGCTGCCAAAGTTCTTGGAGTTACGATAGCTCGTGACCACATGGAAGCCCTGGTCAAAGGCATCATTCATCTTGGAGACGTAATCGCGGGAGATAACGTTGTCGGCATCGAAGATAAAGTAGCCCTCAAACGTATCGGGATACTCGTTGAGAATGCGATCGAAACCATAGTCCATGACCCAGCTCTTGCCCTTGCGGGCCAGGTCATTGCGCTCGTAAACAATGGCACCGGCCTCGCGCGCGAGCTGCGCGGTATTGTCGGTGCAAGCGTCGGCAACGACAAAGACCTCAATGAGCTCGGACGGATAGTCCTGATCCTTGATGGAGCGAACGAGGTTGGCGATCACGGCCTCCTCGTTATGCGCCGCAATAAAGAAGGCATAGCGGTGGAGTTTTTTGGCCTTGGGAGGCGCGACCTCGCCACGAAGAGCGCCGATGACAAAGAAGACCACCTGGTACAGAAAGCAGACCGTGAGCAGCGTGACGACAATCTGGTTGAAGATCACGATGGGCGTGTTGGTTTGTAAAAAGGCGAGCATGCAGGCTCCCAGGAACGCGTTACGTAAACAATCGTATATCTTACCGCAGGCTTACCGAGTTCAAGAAACCACCTAATACCGGCTAGGCTTCGAGCAGGCCAAGCCACGGGACGATGTCGTCGCCGGCGGCGGTGCGACCAAGCGAGCGCGGGGCCAGGTCGTCAAGAACCGCAGCGAGATCCCACGGCAGCTCGTCGCGGCATTCGATGCGCTCGCCCGTCACGGGATGGTCGAATGCGACGCGCCAGGAATGAAGGAATTGCCTGGTCAGACCCTGATCGGCGCGTGCATCGCACTTGCCGTAGAGTTGATCGCCCACGCAGGCGTGGTTGATATGACGCATGTGTACGCGAATCTGATGCGTACGGCCCGTAAACAGGTGGCACTCGACGAGCGTATAGCCGTCGTCAAATCGCGTGGAATCAAAGCGCTCGAGGACCTTAAAGGTCGTAATGGCCTGGCGCGCGAAAGGATCGTCCGAAACCGCCATCTTGACACGGTCGCGCGTCGATCGGGCAATGCCGGTGTTGATGGTGCCCTCGTCCATGGCGATGTGCCCGTGAACAAGTGTGATATAGCGACGGTCGAGCGTACGCGTGCGGATGAGATTTTGGAGCGCGCGCTGGGTGTCGTCGTCCTTTGCCGCAAGCATGAGACCCGAGGTATCGCGATCCAGGCGATGCACAATACCGGGGCGGTCCTCGCCCTGCACGGTGCCCAGATGATCGATACCGCAGTGATAAACCAGGGCATTCGCGAGCGTACCGCTCTCATGGCCATGCGCAGGATGGCACACCAGGCCGCGCTGCTTGGAGAGCACGATAAGGTAGTCGTCCTCATAGCGGATATCGAGGGGAATGGCCTCGGGAATCACGTCGGTCGGGTCGTGCGGCTCGGGGAGGTCGACCGAAATACGGTCGCCGGCTCGCACGGCGTACTTTTTGGACAGGCAGGTCTCACCATTGACACATACGGCACCGCCCTCAATCAGATGCGCGCAGGCAGAGCGCGTGGGGCAGCCGTCGTTGGCACCCAGAAAGGCGTCGAGACGCTGGCCAGAGCAATCGTCGGCAACAAGAATATGGATGTCGGCCATTAACGCTCATTCCTTTCGCGAATCTTGCGGGCACGCTCCCCACGCTGCTTGGCTTTGCGCTTGGCGCGGGCCTCATCACGGGCATTGAGCTCGGCAGTCGCATCGACTTCGCGGGCCGCAGGGCTCAAGAACATGTAGCCGATGAGGGCAAGCACAACGCCTACGGTGATGCCGATATCGGCCACGTTAAAGACGGGAAAGTCGATGAAGGTGGTGGCAATAAAATCGGTCACAAAGCCAAAAGTCAGACGGTCGATCGCGTTGCCAATGGCGCCGCCCGCGACCATAGCCATGCCCACAACCTCCAAGCGAGCAAGCTGGGGCGCGCGAAGCAAGTACACGGCAATAGCGATAATGACCGCCAACGCCAGCACGGCAAACGCGATGCCATGCCCCTCGCCCATGCTAAAGGCAGCACCGATATTGCGGACAAATAGAAAGTCGATCACACCGGGGATAACAGTCACATGCAAAGCGTCGCCCACGGCACGAACCGCAAGCTTGGTCAGCTGGTCAACAAGCAGCACAACCAGCGCCACCCCACCAGCAACACCCAACCGCCAACGCAAAGGCGGCGTCATATCCCCAGCACGACCCAAATCAATCCCCTACCCTCAAGAACATCGAATTCCGTTTAACGCAATTAACCATCTTATATTGCCACACGCAGAGCGCACGACATATTCGCTAACGCCAGATAAATAACCAGCATAAAAAGAAAGCGGCATTCCGAAAAACAGAATGCCGCTTTTATTCAGCGGAGCAAATGGGCCGAAGGCGTCCAAATTCTCCCAATAACTAAAATGCCGAGTTACCGTGCCTTAAAGGGCATTCGCGCAGCGCTTGCAGATATGCGCGTGGCCGTTGTACTCGCCGACGGTGGTGCGGTAGTTCCAGCAACGGTCACAGCACTCGCCCTCGGCAGCCTCAATAGCGACGAAGAGCTCCTCGCCCTGGGTCAGCTCAACATCGGAGACGATGTAGAACTCGGCCAGGTCGACGGCCTTGTCGCCGGTCAGCAGCGCATACATCTCGGCGGGAACGACCGCCTTGACGCGGACCTGCTGACTCTTGGTGAAGGTGCCGGCGGAGCGGGCGTCCTCAAGGGCCTTGGTCACGGCGCTACGGAGCTCGAGTGAAGCCTCGAGCACGCCCTCGAACTCATTGGCCTCGTCGACCGTGATAGGCGACTTGTACCAATCGAGCAGCGCGGCGTACTTCTGATGATCGACGCAGCCGGCGGGCGCATAGGCCATGGCCTCATCGACGGTGTAGGACAGGATCGGCTGCAGGTCGCGCATGAGCATCGAGAAAAGCTCGGCGAGCACGGTCTGGGCGCTGCGGCGCTCGAGCGAGCCGGGCTTTTCGCAGTACAGACGGTCCTTCAGGGCGTCGAGGTACACGTTGGAAAGCTCGGTCACCACGAAGTCGTAGAGCGCACGGTAGGCGCGCGGGAACTCATAGCTGGCGTAGGCGTCGTCGACCTCGGCCTGGACCTGGGTCAGACGGGCAACCATGAGCTTGTCGAGCGGCAGCAAGTCAGCAAAGGCGACGCCGTCGGTCTCGGGTTCAAACTGACCCTCGAGCTCGGAGAGCAAGAAGCGCAGCGTGTTGCGGAAACGGCGATAGGCATCGGACGTACGAGCGAGAATCTCGTGGTCGATGGAGACGTCAGAGCTGGTGTCGACGGAGGCAACCCACAGACGGATGATATCAGCGCCCATCTCGTCGCAGACCTTATTGGGGTCGATAACATTGCCGAGCGACTTGGACATCTTGCGGCCCTGACCATCGAGTGTGAAGCCCTGCGAGACGACCGCCTTGTACGGAGCATGGCCGTTGGCACCCACCGAGGTGAGCAGCGAGCTCTGGAACCAACCGCGGTGCTGGTCGGAGCCCTCAAGATACACGTCCGCCGGGTACTCAAGCTCAGGGCGATACTCGCAGACGGCCTTCCAAGACACGCCGGAATCCCACCACACGTCGAGGATGTCCTTATCGGCCTTGAGGTGATGACCGCCGCACTTGGGGCAGACGCAGGCCTCGCCCAGGTAGCTCTCGGGAGCGTCGGTGAACCAGGCGTCAGAGCCCTTCTCGTGGAAGAGCTTGATGACGGCGTCGAGCGTAGCGTCGTTCATGACCTTCTCGCCGCAGTCGGCGCAGGTGTAGCTGGGGATAGGCACGCCCCAGTTGCGCTGACGGCTAATGCACCAGTCGGGACGCTGCTCGACCATGGCGCCGATGCGGTTGGCGGCGTGAGCCGGATACCACTTGACGTTCTCGCGAACCTCCTTGCCAGCCTGCTCACGCAAGCCGGTCTTGTCCATCGAGACAAACCACTGGTCAGTAGCACGGAAGAGCACCGGGTGTTTGCAGCGCCAGCAGTGCGGATAGCTGTGCGTGATCTTCTTCTCGAGGACCAGGGTGCCGCGCTCGCGCAGGAACTCGATGATGTGCGGGTTGGCCTCATCGGTATCCATGCCGCTGAAGGGACCACCGGTGCCAAACTCCTCGCCGGTGTAGAACTTGCCGTCATCATCGACCGGCATGCAGATGTCGGTGATGCCCTCCTTGAGGCAGGCAAAGTAGTCGTCGACGCCGTGGCCGGGCGAGTTGTGGACGATACCGGTACCGTCATCGACACCGACGTAATCGGCCAGCAGCGCCACGCCCTCAACACCGTCAAAGATCGGCTGCTTGTAGTGGATGTGGTGGAAGGTCTCGGCGGGAACCACATAGGGCTTACCGTCGACCATAACCGGGGTGTACTCCCAACCAAACTCCTCGCAGCACTTGGGAGCCAGGTCCTCGAGCATGACCTCGGCACGACCCTCGTGCTCAACGGCGACATAGGCGGCGCCGGGCTTGAGGGAAACTGCCTGGTCGGAGGGAATGGTCCACGGCGTGGTCGTCCAAATGATAAAGTCAACCGGGCCGTCGAAATTCTCGAGACCGGCGGGCTTGGAGGTCATCTCGAAGCGCACGAAGATGGACGGGCTCGTCTCATCGGAGTACTCGATCTCAGCCTCGGCCAGCGCGGTGTGGCAGTGCTTGCACCAGTGAACCGGCTTGTGGCCGCGATAAATCATGCCCTTATCGAACATGGCCTTGAAGACCTCGATATCGGCGGCGTCATGCTGGTGATAGAGCGTCAGATAGGGGTTGTCCCAGTCGCCGAGCACGCCCAGACGGCGGAAGCCAGCCTTCTGAAGCTCGATGTTCTCGACAGCGAACTCGTTGCAGAGCTCACGGATCTTGGCCGTGGGGGTCTGGTTGAACTTCTCGGTGCCGAGCTTCTCCTCGACCTTATGCTCGATCGGCTGGCCATGGCAATCCCAACCGGGGACATATGGAACCTCATAGCCCTGCATCATCCAGTAACGGTTGATCATGTCCTTGGAGATCTTGTTCATGGCGTGGCCGATGTGGATCGGGCCGTTGGCGTACGGAGGGCCGTCGTGCAGCACGAACTTCTTGTGACCCTCGTTCTTCTTCAGAACCTGCTCGTAGACCTTGTTGTCCTGCCAGTCCTTGAGTCGCTTGGGCTCGGACTTGGAAAGACCGGCACGCATGGGAAAACCGGTCTTGGGCAGATTCATCGTCTGCTTGTACTCGTTTGCCACGGTACCCCTTTCATGTCATGGGCGCGCACGCCCGCTGGGCACCAAAAAAGCGCCCGTCCCTACAAGCTGGGACGAAGCGCCACAAAACGGACTGTACGCCCGCAAAAGCTCTTCGTTTAACCACCCAGCTTAGATGCCCTCGCCCGCGTATTCGCGCGCTCGCATCCGTTACTCGGCTGGCCTGTATCGACGACCATCTCGGCGATATCTACTAGGACGAGCCTGTGCGACGCGTCCGTTGGGACCGCAGCTCCGGGGTGATTTTCATCGGTCGCATGCACGGGTTCTCAGCGCTCCCCGCTCTCTGTAACATGCGGACGGCCGACTACTCGTCCCCATCAACGCTTATGCGGAGTATGCTAGCACGTTCCGCGCCGGCGAAAAACCCTCAACACTGGTTTTATACGTTCGAAATTTCTCGCGGCTGTGGACCTTCTCTAGGAGCAAAATACCTGAAAGCACTTTATCGAAAGAAAGAAGGTTGCCATGCGCACGATTGGAATGAGTGATTATACCGTTGGCGAGGATTGCTTTACCGAGCTGCCCGCCGCACTGGCCGAGTACGGAGCGACCAAGGTCGCCATCATTGGCGGCAAGCGAGCCCTGGCTGCGGCGCTGCCGGGAATCGAGGCGGCACTTGAAGGTACCGATGTCGAGGTCCTGGAGACGCGCGTCTATGGCACCAACAGTACGCGTGCCAATATCGCCAAGGTCGTGAACTCCCCTGCCTGCCAGGAAGCCGACGTGCTCATCGCATGTGGCGGCGGCAAGGCACTCGACACTGTGAAGACGGCGGCCATCGAGCTCAAGAAGATCGTCTTTACCGTACCGACGATTTGCTCCAACTGCTCGGCCGCGACCGCCATTGCCGTTGTCTACAATGACGATGGCTCGCTCGAGGGCTATTCGTACCCCAACCGACCGGCGCACATCTTCATCAACCCCAAGATCATCGCCGAGGCACCGGCAGAGTACTTCTGGGCCGGCGTGGGCGATGCCCTGTCTAAGCAGCCCGAGGTCGAATACGCCACGAGCGCCGGCAACCTGGAGCACACCGCCGGTCTTGGCCTGGCACTCG
>CAJKGV010000028.1:0-14259 GCA_905199455.1 Collinsella aerofaciens
GGGCCGGCCTCAACGAAGCGCGAGGCCGGCCCCCTTTGCCGTTTTGCCTGATAAAACCGACCAAAATAAACCCGTCCCTATTTGGTAGGTCGAAGTGGATAAACCCTGCTCCCAACCGCCGAAGATACACGTAAGCGACATGCCCATGAGGGTATAATTTGCACCGTATGTCTGCACAACGCCTGTGCGCGTACGGTTTTATTCGGGCTACCGTCCATTTCCGTGGAGGCACGGTTCGGCAGCCCTAACAAGAGAGGGGTTCTATGTATAAGATCCTGGAGAAGACGCAGTTCTCGGAGAAGGTGTTCAAGTTCCGCATCGAGGCGCCTGCAATCGCCAAGCATGCGCACGCTGGACAGTTCCTCATGGTCCGCGCCAACGAGACGGGCGAGCGCGTCCCGTTTACCCTGGCCGGCTGGAACGGTGACGAGGGCTGGGTCGAGTTCATCTTCATGGTGATCGGCAAGACCACCGAGATGCTGTCCACCTACGAGGCTGGCGAGTCGCTGCGCGACGTCGTGGGCCCGCTGGGCGTTCCTACTGAGATGGCCGAGGGCCCCTGCGCCGTCATTGGCGGCGGCGTCGGCCTGGCAATTGCCTTCCCGGTCGCTAAGCATCTGGTCGAGACCGGCCACGAGGTGCACGCCATCATGGGCGCCCGCACCAAGGACCTCCTGCTCATGGAGGACCAGTTCCGCGAGCTCCTCGACGAGGACCACATCCACATCACCACCGACGACGGCTCCTACGGCGAGCAGGGCGTTGTCACCGCTCCGCTGGAGCGCCTGCTGCAGGACAAGGCCGTGAGCCAGGTCTTCTGCGTCGGCCCCGTTCCGATGATGAAGTTCTCGACCCTCACCGCCCAGAAGTACGACACCCCCATCACCGCGTCGCTCAACCCCATCATGGTTGACGGCACCGGTATGTGCGGCTGCTGCCGCGTCGAGGTGGGCGGCGTGACCAAGTTCGCTTGCGTCGACGGCCCCGACTTCGATGCCACCCTGGTCGACTGGGATGACCTTCGTGCCCGCCAGGCCGCTTACCGTTCCGAAGAGGGCGCGTCCCTCAAGGCCTATGAGGAAAAGAGCTGCGCATGCCACTAGTTAACGGTCGTTTCGTTGCCGATATGAAGTCACCCCGCACCCCCGATAACGAGGAGCCGGCTGCCGAGCGCGCCTGCGACTTCCGCCCCGTCGACAAGGGCTTCACCGAGGAGATGGCGCTGGCCGAGGCCGAGCGCTGCCTCAACTGCAAGAAGCCGTTCTGTGTCGAGGGCTGCCCCGTCAACATCAACATCCCCCGCTTTATCGAGCAGATCCGCGCGAAGGACTTCGGCGGCGCCCTCGATACCATCCGCGAGGACTCCATGCTTCCCGCTATCTGCGGCCGCGTCTGCCCGCAGGAGAACCAGTGCGAGGGCAAGTGCATCCGTGGTAAGAAGTCCGAGCCCGTGGCCATCGGCCAGCTCGAGCGCTTCCTGGGTGACCGCCCCGAGCTCGCCTCCACGCCCAAGATGGCCCCCAAGAACGGCAAGAAGGTCGCCGTCGTCGGCTCTGGCCCGTCCGGCATCACCTGCGCCGGCGAGCTCGCCCGCAACGGCTTTGACGTCACCGTCTTTGAGGCCTTCTTTACCGGCGGCGGCGTGCTGGTCTACGGCATCCCCGAGTTCCGTCTGCCCAAGGCAGTCGTCAAGCGCGAGATTGACGGCCTGGAGGACATGGGCGTCAAGTTTGAGTACAACTCCGTCGTGGGCAACATGGCCACGGCCGAGGAGCTGTTCGAGCAGGGCTTCGACGCCATCTACGTGGCGACCGGCGCCGGCCTGCCCAAGTTCCTCAACGTCCCCGGCGAGAACCTGCCCAACGTCTTCTTCGCTAACGAGTACCTCACCCGCGTGAACCTGATGAAGGCCAACAAGTTCCCCGAGTACGACACCCCCACCAAGCACGGCAAGAACGTCGTCGTCTTTGGTGGCGGCAACGTGGCTATGGACGCCGTCCGTACCGCCAAGCGTCTGGGCGCCGAGCACGCCATCATCGCCTACCGTCGTACCGAGGACGAGATGCCCTGCCGTCGCGCCGAGCTGCACCATGCTAAGGCCGAGGGCGTCGAGGTTCTGCCGCTCGTCTCCCCGCTCGAGTTTGTCGCTGGCGAGGACGGCTCCGTGTGCGCCGTCAAGGTCCAGAAGATGGAGCTCGGCGAGCCCGACGAGTCCGGCCGCCGTCGCCCGGTGCCCATCGAGGGCGCCATCGAGGAGATCCCCTGCGACGTCGCAATCTCGGCTATCGGCACCAACGCCAACCCCTTCGCAAAGAAGATCGGCGGCAAGATGGAGCTCAACAAGTGGGGCTACATCGTCGCCGACGAGGAGACCGGCCAGACCACCGATCCCCGCATCTGGGCCGGCGGCGACATCGTCACCGGTGCCGCTACGGTCATTCTGGCGATGGGCGCCGGCAAGAAGGCTGCCGCTTCCATCACCAAGAGCCTGCTGGGCGAGTAATCACCTACAGCGCTAGCCACCAAACGGCAAAGTCCCCGTCGAGCACACGCCCGGCGGGGACTTTTTCTATGCCGGCCGCCCGACCGCCACGATGGGGACAGGCACCTTTATGGTGGTTGGGGGCCTGGTCGGCAAACCAATTCCAGCGTTTGTCTCAATCTGTAACAGTTAGACCCTGTTGAGCCTTGTAGTTGTTACAGATCAAGATATTGTGCGAACATCCGCCTGTTTGTCTCAATCTGTAACAGTTAGAGACCAAATTCCTCGCTACGTGTTACAGATCGAGACGTTAGGTTGGCGGCAGAACAGTTCATCTCAATCTGTAACACCTGGAGCCCAAATATCTGGCTTGGTGTTACAGATTGAGATTTTGTAAAAGCCGAGGATAGGCGCTGTCGCCAAAACCTAACGCTTGCGACGCTTGGTCGCGGCGAGGCCGGCCGCGGCAACGGTTGCGCCGGCGATGCCCAGGGCGGCGACCGTCATCGCGGAGGAGTCACCCGTGCTGGCGAGCTCCGTGCCGCCGGACTTCTTGCCGTTCTCGCCCTTACCCTTGGACTTGCCCGTCGTCACCGCGGTCGTCGTCGAAGTCGAACTGCCCGCAGGGACCCCGACGCCACCAGAGCCATCCGTACCGCCGCCCGGCTCGCCGCCGCCAGGCGTCGGCTCGGGCTCTGGCTTCAGACTGGGATCGGGCGTCGGCTCAGGCACCGCCTCATCGGTCACCGTAATCGTAATGTTCAGACGCTCGGAATACTCGCTGTACGACATGCCGGGGCGCTGTGCCGCAATACGCACATACATGTTGCTATCGAGCGCAATAGGCTCGGTGTACTTTACACGGCCTTCGTCACGGCAGGGGCAGGTGTCGTTGGTGGTGTACCAAATCGTCGTGCCATCCTCGGCAGAAAGCTCCAGCTTCGTGCCCTTGGGCACCGTAATGTAGTTCTCCTTGGGCGACCATGCACCAAACGTCGTCGCACCAATCGTCGCCACCGGTCGCGCCGGTCGCACTGCCTCGGCAGACACGCGAACGTCGACCTGCTTGGATAGCGCCGTGCCGTCCACCGTCGCCGTCAACGTCGTCAAACCGGGCAGAGCACCATGCAGCACAAACGTCGCCGCGCCGTCCTCGCCCGTCACGGCCTGGGTGGCATCGACAGAGCAGATAGCCGAGGACTCCAGCCCAACACTAACCTTTGCGCCCGCAAACGGCTTGCCCGCCTTATCGGTCACGTGCGCCACCAGCTCAAAGTCACTGCCCTCAAGCATGGTCACGGCCTGCTCCACGTTGAGCTTAATCTTGTCGGCACGAACGCCCACGACAAGCTCGCCACTTGCCCAGCGCGCCATGGCCGTGCCGGCGTAGTTGCGAGCACCGTCGAGCTCAAACGCCACCGTCGAGCCCGCCTCACACGCATCGGCATAGCGAATACGCAGCACGCGCGACAGCGGCTTGCCATTGGGATCGTCCTGCTTGTCGAGCCACGTATACGTCACGTCGCCCAAGCCCTGCGCACGCAATGCGACCGGGGTATCGTCGCTCGCGTCCATATACTGCGTAAACTCAACCTCGACGCAATCGGTATAGGCATGGACCGAAGCTACCTCGGGCGCCGCCGTCGACACCAAGCCAATATTCACCTCAGTCTGAATCGGCGGCACGCGCAGCCAAGCCGAACGCGCCTCCTCATACCCGTCCTTGGTCACGCGCACCTGATACCAGCCGGTCGGCGTATTCCAGTTGTACGCGCCGTCCGCACCCGTTGCAAGCGGATTGTCCTGCTCATACTCCTCGGCATCCCAACGCACTGCATTGGTACCGGCCGCATCGTCGGCGCTCCACAGCTCAACCGTCGCGCCTTCAACCGTATTGGACAGCAGGCCCTCGTACACCACGCCCGCAGGGTCGGGTGCAGCCTTGGCAGCCACATTGCGGTAACGCGCCTCGAAGATCGACTGCATCTTCTCGTCCGAGATCAAGCCGTCCTTGTTGGCCTTGTAGACCTCGGCATCGGTCAGCTCGCCCCAGTTGACCGTAATACGATTCTGGCACGCGCGCTCCACCTGCTCGCAGGCAACATCGTAGGCGCATTCGGCGTTGGTCAGCTTAATCGCGCGCTCCGAACCTACGCTGGTCGAAGCCGCATCATAGGCAGCGCCCACCACGGTACCCGCTGAACCGGCCGTCAGCACGCCGGCGATTGTCATAATGGAGCCCACTGCCACATCGGTGCTATCGTGGCAGAGCTGGCGATACAGCAGATCCTCAAACGCACGCGCCTTCTCCATGGCGTCACGCAGCGCGTAAATGCACTTCCAGTCGTCCTCGGTCTTCTCGGGCTTGGCAAGCAAGCGCGTATGCTGAAGCTCATAGCCCTCGCGCTCGCCCTTCACCTTCTGCATACGGACGTTCACGTTCTCCCAGTTCTTGCTGGCATCGTTCACGCCGTAAATGCCGGTAAAGATGCCGATGCCCTGGGTCGCCGCGGGAAACGCCTGGCCGGCCGCCTTCCACGCGTCGGTCTTAAAGACCTGGCCGAACATCTCGCACTCGATCTTATAGCTCTTGAGCGAACGGATCGTGCGGATGAGCTTCATATGGGCGCTCACGTCGCCGTTACGCTTCCAAGCCATAAGCCAGCCGCGAATCGTAGAGTTATTGAGGCTATGGACCACATTCCAGTTATCGTACAGATTGTCCAGAATGTCACACTGCATGGCGATCGAGTTAAACAGAAGCGCCTGGTTCTTGTTGTTATTGGAGTTCTCGATAAACTCCGACTCGATATAGGCCGTCTGCTCGCCATCGGGCGCGGCGACCTTAAAGCCCTTGACGGTATCGTCGTCAGCCGCCTTGTAGCTCAGTGAGCTGCCGAGCGCCTGGCCCAAATCGTTAAACCCGCTCGTCGACTGGCCGTTGTACTCGCTGGCCTTAATGCCCGCACACTTGTTGAGCGCCGCAGTGGTTGCATCATTCCAGCTTCCGTATTGGTTGAGCTGGCCGATACCCATCGACTGGCCCACCAGATCCTCGGCCTGCTGGGCAATAAACTCCGCTCGCGATGCATGGTCGACGAGCTCCTTGATGGCGACCGCATCCGCTGCGTTCGCGCCCTGGGCCGCCGCGAGTTCTTGATACCAATCCTCGCTGGTGCCGTAAGCATCCTCAAAGATCATCTTGTCCACATTGACGCCATAGCTGTCGCCCTGCTGGGTTAGCAGCGCCGCCGACCCGCCGACCGCAGCCTTGAGCTCAGCCGCAAACTGAGCGGCCTCGTCGTTGCCAGCATCATCGCCCTCGCCGTCGCTGGCGGCAGGGGCACGGCGGGCCTTGCGAGCAGCACCACCCTGGGCCTCGCCCTCTTTACCGTCCTTGTCCTCCTCGGCAAGCGCATCGGCGACCATCTGGTCAATCGCGTCGTTAAAGGCCTCGTCGACATCATTAAACGAGTTATCCATCATATACTCGTGCCACTGCTGCACGGCATTCGAGAACTCCTGCTGGCGCTCCTCGGCCGCGGCGGAATGCTTTTTGGCCGAAGCGTTGGCGTCAAAACTCAGCATGGTCATAAGCTGAGCATTGGAGATACGGTAGGTCTGCGGCATAAAGATCTGCTCAAAGTTTCCGCAGTTCACATAGGTCGAGTCATTCGCCTTGTTAAACTCGTCGAGTAGCTTAAGGTAACCCTCGTCCACATACTCCGCCACATAGCGCACACGGGTGCCCTCGCGCGACTTTTGAGTCAGAGGAATCGTCACCGTCTTGCCATCCACGCAGTCCACGTACAGGTCGAGCGTGTCGGCGGCCTCTTCGTTTCCCACCTCGAGCGTGATGTCAAAGGTCCAGTAGGCGTTCTTCTTTTGCGGCAGATGATGGAAGGTCCACAGGCTCTTGCCGGTGTCCTTGCCGTCCTTGACCAAGTTTTGCGTACCGCCACGATACGTCACATCAAAGTTCCAGACCGAAGCACCCGGAACATAGCGCACATAATTGCGAGCCGTTACCTCGGCAGCAGCAGCGGCAACATCGGTCGAGCCCACGCGCGCTTCGAGCGTCACACGCTCGGCGGCAAGCGTATCCTGCGGCAGGTCGTATTCAATCTTGGCACGGCCCAGCTTGTTGGTCTTACCGGTGTACTTTGCGGCCGAGGCGCCCGCGCCCACGGTAAGCTGCACGCTTTTTCCGGGCGCCGCATAAACGTAGGCCACATTGCCCAGCAGGCCGTGAACGTCGGTGTTGCCGACCTCGATGCGCGATCCGCTAACCTCGAGCGTCGTGCTCCCCAGCGGCAATGTCACCTCGCCCAGTGTAATAAGCGGCGAGATGGCATAGATACCCGCGGCCTTAGGCTTAAAGCGCACAAACACATCGGCGCCCATGCCCCTCTTCATATTGAGAACGAGGTTGTCGCCCTCCCAAGTTGTGGCAGCCCACATGGCATCGGAGCTGGCGCCGGCTTCGCGAGCGCCTGCGGACACATCCTCGACGGCATCCTTGGCCAGAGGAATCTCAATCTTGGCAGCCTGGCTGTCCTTGAGCTCGTAATGAATGCGCAGCTCGGTCTCCGCGCCAACGACCGCGGACGAATCAGCGATAACCGAGCCCGCCGTCAGCCCGCGCTCGGCACGATACGTCTCCACGTCAAACGTGGGGACGTCGAGCGTCACGTCGAGCTGTTTGCCGTCCTCAATCTTCACCTGCTTTTGCGCGATATGCTTACCCACGGTCAGCCCTAGGCGGCTAAACGTGGAATAGCTCGTCGCTTGGATGTCGTAGCTCGTCTTGTTAAAGGCGACGATGGTGTATGAACCGGCCTTAAGGCGCGGCGTCTCGGCCTTCATGATAGGCGTGGTGTCATCGTCTTCGTAACCCATCAAATAGGTGACGCCGTCGGCGACTAGCTTGCCGTCGGACGTACGGAACACCAGCACGCGGTTGGCGCCCTGGTAGTCGCCCTTGGTCGTGACCGTCGCCGTGCCCCAGGGCTTCAAGTCGATATCGACCTTGCCGGCCGAAGGCTTCACCGTCGCCGTCGCCCCACCCAGCTTGAGGCTGTCTTTGGGCTCGAGCGTTATCTCCAGATCTTGGTCTGCGTCGGCAATGGCCTGCGACACCACGAGTGCTGTGCCCTAGATACGAAAGTCGTTTTCCTTGTCACCCTTGGCAGGCTTAAGCGTCTTGCCGCCGCTCTTCACCGTAAGATCGATGTCATCGAGACTATCGAGCTCAATGCGTTCGGTCTTATCCTGACCTGCGACCGGTTCGAGATAGCCCACGTTGAGCTCAATCGCGCGCGAAGTCGGAATCTTGGTAAAGTCCTCCGCCTTAATCTCTCCGATATTCCATGTGCCCGTCATCTGGTCGCCCGGGCGCGCCAGCACCATGTCATAGTAACCGCTGAGCTAAATGCGCAGGGTGGCTGCTGTCTTGGAGAGAGCGTCCGCTGTAAAGCTGCCGTCATCGCCAACCGCCAGCGGCGTGGACTGCCCCGCCTGCACGAGTGTAGCCGTCGCGCTCTGGGGAAGTTTGCCCGTCACCTGGGCCGCCTCGCCCATCCACTCAAACGTATAGGCAGGCTTCGAGGAATCGACGGAGTCCTTGCGATCGGCCACGGCATCGGCAAGCTTTTTGACCATCGAGGGGTTGCCAGCCGAATCGGTCGCATAGGCATAGATGGTCTGGCCTTCACTAAAGGGAATCGCATACGTTACGCCATCGATTGTCACGCGCTCATTATAGTCGCCCGGATAGCCCGCCTCACCAAACTGAAGATCGGGGTTCATCACGCGCAGGGCAACGGCATTATGGTTCGTCTCGTTTCCGTATCTCGTGTTCTCAAAAGCTCCCCACTCTATCATTTCCACGCTTTTGGGTAGCACAATCTCTTTGCCGGCAATCGCAGGATCAAGAGAGGCGAACGCGTGCGCTCCGATATATTTAACGCCGTCGCCGATCGTCGCCGACGACACATGCGAGCACCCGTCAAAGGCATTGCGCTCAATCCGCTCCACCGTGCCCGGCACATTGATCTGCGTAAAGGTGAGCACTGTTGTGTCCGAGACATAGAACTGTGGCACGCCGCAATAGGCGAATGCAAGATAGTCGATAGTTTTGACCGAAGGCGGCAGCGTTGCCACCACCTTGTCGTCAAGTTGTTCACATTCCTTAAAGGCCTGCTCGGGAATCGTGGTAAAGGCCGCGTTGTTGGGCCAGGTTACCGTTTGGAGCGTCTTGCTTCCGGTAAACGCATTCCAGCCCAGCTCCTCAACCGAATCGGGCAGTGCGATTTCCTTAATGCTGCTGCCTCCCAGGCCGCCAACGGTGCGGACGTGCGAATCGGGGGCAAACGTAATTGATGTGAGCGCAACCTTTCCCATGCCCTTAAGACTCACGACCATTTTGCCGTCGATTGTCGAGGGCACCTCCAACGTGGTAATGCCCGCGTCGCCATACTCGATAGAAATTTCGTTGGTGAGGCTATCGATCGAGAAGTAGTACTGCGCGGGGGTCTGCTCGCCGGCCACGTAGCCATCGTCGTGTTCGCCTTTAACGCCCGTGGCGCCCTTCGAGGTCATCCAGAGCCCAAGATCCTCATTCCAGGTTGCTTCGGCACCGGAAGCCTCCTCTTGCTTCTGCTGCTCGGCGAGTTCCTTGCCCTCGACAAGATCGGTGGCGAGCGTACCCGCAGGCGTGCTCTCGGTCTGCCCAGCGCCCGTCAGGCCTGCTGCCGATGCAATCTCGGAGGCCGGGGGCGTAGGGGTGTCACCGGCATCGAGCGCTGTGGGGTCGGCAGCGCCGGCATCGGGCGCGGGGTCGGTGGAAGCAGAGTCTGACGTTTGGGCGTCAGCCGAATCGGCGGGAGCGGCGTCGGCTGCTTGGCCGTTATCCGTCTGCACAAAAGTGCCGTCGGTGTTGAGGACCTCAGCAAACGCGCCCACAGGCAACGAGCCCGTCACCATAGTGATGGTCACCGCGGCAACGGTCAGGCGGCGGCAAAGCGCTCGAACAGTAGTCCACCTCATGGTCGTTCCTTTCCTGCAAACCTAAAGTCATCCAGCGTAATCGTCGTCCAAAAACAAAGCGAACGGTAGGTTCATATATACGAACCTACCGTTCTACCTGCGCAAACCACCGCAAAGGGGACAGGCACCTTTGTGGTGGTTCTGGACTTGGCCGGCCAGTTTGTCTCGATCTGTAACAGTTAGAGGTCAAATTCCCCGCCTGGTGTTATGGATCGAGACATTAGATTGGCGGCATTCGGTTCATCTCAATCTGTAACATCTAGAGCCGTTTTGGGCAGTTTGGTGTTACAGATTGAGATTTTGCTGAGGCCGAGAACGAGAGCCGCTACCCACCCCTAACGCTTGCGGCGCTTGGTTGCGGCGATGCCGGCGGCGGCGACGGTCGCGCCGGCGATGCCTAGGGCGGTAACCGTCATCGCGGTGGTATCCCCCGTGGCAGCCAGGACAGCATCGCCCTTCTTGGCCTGCGTGGCTTTCTCAACCGTCTTGGTCGTGGCGGTTATCGTGGCCGGCTTGGCCGCAGGCTTGGTCTCGGGCTTCACCTCAGGCTGCGGTGTCGGCTTGGGATCCGGCGTAGGCTGCGGATCGGGAGTCGGCGTGGCCTCGGGCGTAAACGTCAAATCGGTGTTGAGCCACAGGGTGTAGATCCAGCCGGTGTCGTCATCGGATACGCTGTCCGCGACCTGGTAGCCGCACTCCTGGCCGTTGATCACCAGCTTGGTGTCGGACGTGAAGTAGAAGCCGCGCGCGGACTTGAGGTAGATGCCGTAGCGATAGGTCACGCCGGGCTTAAAGACGTCGATGTGATTCGTGATGTTCTGATCCCAGAACTTCTGAGAGTTCACTTCGCTGCCATCGCTGCCCGTCCAGAATTCACACTGAGGAAGGGAGTTGGAGCCCGTCGGAACACTCGCCGTAAAGACTGGCTTATCGCCTGCCTTGAAGGTGGTCATGGCGCCGTTGATCTCTATAACGTCGATGGCACGCCATTCGTCGATTGGCTGCTCGCACAGCATATTGTCAGCGTTTGGCGCGAAGACGCCGTTGGCGGTCTTGATGTGGTGCGCCCAATGACCGTTGACGTTCATTTCGCAGTCATCAGCCACGGTATTGTCGCCCTTGAGCCTCAGCTCAACGGAATACATGTAGAACTTGCCCTCTTCGAAGTGGTCGATCTTCTTCATGCCCGGCGTGTACTTTGCGGGATCGGAATACCAGAAGGCAACGGGTACCGACTCCCCGGATTCCATATTGAGCTCCATTTCCTCCCAGCATTCGTAGGCGATCTCATACTTATCGGCATCGGCGGCAGGAATCGTCGCGGTCGCACGCGGCGCCTCGCCGGGCGCGTAGTCGGTTTTCACATCGTTGACGTTTAGATTCTCAAGAGCTTCGTTTTCCGACGCAACAAGCGTAATTTCGCTATTGATGGCGTAGCGGAGGTAATAGTCGTCCCTGGTTTCGTTGACGGTAATCGAGCTGCCCGCGTAGCTGTTGTCACCTTCATAGTCGGTGCCATAGTCAGTTCCGGTATACGTCAGTGCCGCGCCAATATAAAGAACCTCATTGCGCGTGAGTCGATACGAGCCGCCTGCCGCGCCACCCGTAAAGGTCAGCGTCAGCCTCATGTGATCGCCAACAGGCTCAAAGTGAGCCGTCACATCGGACATAGATGCGTCCTGGACTTCGGCCAGGGTGCCCGAAACAGCATCGGCCCGGTAGTACTTGGTTTCGACAAGTTCGCAGAGCGGCTCATCCGGCATGCCGCCCTCAACATCGGGAAAATCATAGGTGTACGACTGACCCTTTTCGAGCGTGATGTTGCCCGGAACCCCGCAGTCCGTGTAGTGGGAAACCACGGTCGTATTGACCCTAACGCCGCCCCCGCCTGTCACATCGGTCACGCCACAGGGCATGATGGCGTCGCTTGCCGGAGTGGCGGCGTTGTCGCTGGGAGTGTTTTGTTCAGCGGGTGTCGCATCGTTCACCGTTGCCGCCGGTGCGTCCTGCTGATCTTGCTGAGTTTCTGCCGTGGACGGTGCCGCCGGAGCCGCGTCAGTCATCGGCGCAGCCGGAGCCACCGGTACCGGCGCCGGAGCCGCCGTATCCTCCGCAACCGTCGGCGTCACCGGAGCCGCGGCAACCTCGTCCATCGCAGCGACGGGATCGGCACATTCCGTCGCCAGTGCCACGCTCGGCAGCAGCAGCTGGCCAACCATAAGCGCGCACGCGGCGGCGCAAGCGATTTTGGCACCCACACAACGCCAAGTACCGTGAACCAGCGAGCAGGTGCGCTCACGCTGAGTTTGTTTATCGAAGTGCCTTCCGTTCATAACGGCCTCCTTGGTCGTAGGGACATACCACCAAGATGTGCCAAATGACTCCGTATGCCTAGGTTCGTAGATGCGAACCCAGGCCTCTACCTGCGTTTTAATTCAAAATGATTTCGTTGTCGTCACACGCGTCCCAGGGACGCTACAATCGAGGACACGACTATTCCGTCCACCCAAAGGACCGTCCTTGAACCTGAGCAGGCCTAAAATCAACGCGCTTCTGGCACTCGCGCTCTTCACCTTCGTCTTCCTTGCCGCCGAGTTTCGCTTCGACGTCAACGTCGGGCTGCTCGCCGGTGCCGAACGCGTTGTAATCGCACAGGGCTTTATTCTGGGTGCGAGCGTGCTCGGCTTTATCGGATACGCGCCGCTGCTTGATCACGCGCAGCGCAAAGGCCAGCCTCAGGCAGTTGTCAGTGCCGCCGTCCCCATCGCCATCTTGGGGCTGCTTCAGATTCAGTCCCCCACGAGCCCGCTTGCGCTCGAGATTCTGGGATGCCTCGCATTCCTCGGACTCGGCCTGCTGGGCGCCGCCACTCACCACGCCTTTTCGTTGGCATTCCAGGATGATCCCAAGCTCGCCACCGGTGCGGGAGCGGCCTATGCCGCGGGCATCCTGATGCAGTTCGCCGTCAACCTGCTCAATTGCGGCGGCATCGCAGAGCTCATCGTCCTTGGCACAGCGACGATCGCCATCTCCGCCCTCAGCGTCGTTCCCCAAAAGGCTGCCGAGAGCTCCAGCCCCGCCATCAATCCCTTTGTTGAGCCCTCTCATGCCCTCGCCAAACAGGCATGCTGGAGCATCGCGCTCGTCATGATTCTTGCCTGCCTGTTCTCGACCCTCGACAACGTGGTCACACTCTCCAACGCCCATGGCACCATTGCCGTGCAGACCTGGCCGCGCCTCTTTTTGACGGCGAGCGGCCTTGCCGCCGGCATTATCTTTGACCTTGCCGAGCGCCGCTACATGGGGCTTGTCATGCTCGGCATCGCCGTGCTCTCGACCATTTCCATCCTGGCCGTGGAGGCCGGCGCCGATCCCAACCTGGGCCTTGTCGTCTTTTACCTGAGCTCGGGCTTTTTTGTCACGTTCTTTACCGCCACGTTTACGCAGCTGGCGCCGCGCATGCATACGCCCGCACTGTGGGCTAGCATGGGCCGCGCAGTCAACAACGTGTGCGCGTTCACTACGTCGGGCATCTCGCTGGCACTTGTGACCTCGGGCAATGTCGCCCTCATCATGATCGGCGCGCTCATGCTGCTTGTGGCGGCTAGTGTGGCGTTTGTAGCCGCGGGCCTGTTCCGCCTGCCCCAAACCGAGCAGGAGCGCGAACACCAGCAACGAGCCGAGAAAGCGCTCGCTGCGCCGAGTATCGAAGAGCAGCGTCAAGCCTTCATCGCCGACCACGGCCTCACCCCGCGCGAAGTCGACGTGCTCATGGCCGTGACCCAGGATGAACGCCCGCTCAAGCAGGTTGCCGAGGAACTCGGTATCTCGATGCGCATGGTACAGCGCCACCTGAGCTCTATCTACCAAAAGACCGACACGCAAACGCGCGCCGGTCTCACCAAGGCCTTCCCCTCGGCCTAAAACAAAAACCACCACAAAGGTGCCTGTCCCCTTTGTGGTGGTTTCGACCGGTTAGTCTTCGAGCTGCGCCACCTTGTAGCGGTAGGCAGCGGCGATAACGTCTTTACAACCCTCGCGGCCCAGCTTGGCGCGGTTGACGACGATGTCCTTGCCGCTCGTCATCTTCCACTTTCCGGCACTGTAGCGCTTATAGAACGCCTCGCGCGCCTTCTGCTGCTGTTTGACCAGCTTGGCGCCCTTCTTTTTGTTAAGGCCACGCTTCTTGCGCACAATCTCGACGCGGTCCTCAAAGGGTGCGGTCACCAACACGGCAATGTGGTTGGGGTTGTTGCGCAGCAGGTAATCGGACAGACGGCCTTCGATAATGCAGCTCTCGGTCTCGCCCAGATCCAAAATCACCTGGCTCATCTTTTGGAACAACTTATCCGAGTACGAACGCGCATCGTAGCGGTCGGGCAGAAACGCCATGTTCTCCACGGCCAGACGCTCATCATAGGCGGCCATCTTATCGAGCGACTCGCCCGCGCGCAGCGACGCACGTACCAGCAGCTCGTTATCGTACAGCGGAATCCCCAACTCGTCGGCAAGCATGCGGCCAATCTCGTGGCCCTCGGCGCCAAAGTCGCGCGCGATGGTAATGACCACAGGATTCTTCTTATTCTCCAGATCGCTCATCGCGATTCCTTTCTCTATGTGACAAAGGGGCTGTCCCTTTGCCACATTCTACGCTGCCACCATTCGCCTCTGATATGCCCTCACCAGCAGCGAGATACCAAAGTTGAGCACAAAGTACATCGCAAACACCA
>CAJKGV010000029.1:0-13562 GCA_905199455.1 Collinsella aerofaciens
GTCTCGGTCTTGGTCGACACCGTCGTCTTGGTCGTCGGCTTATGACCCGGGGCGACAGCGCCGCCCTTCGAGCCGGAGCCGGAACCCGTGCCAGTGCCAGCGCCAGTGCCGGAACCAGTACCGGTACCAGAACCGCCGCCGCCATTCGAAGCAGCGCCGCCATTACCGCCAGGGTTAACGGCATTCTTGGTCCACTTGGCATACAGCGTCAGATCGGCCGTCACCGGCGTGCTAAAGTCATACGCCTGCGTGCAAGCCTCATCGGTATACCAACCGCCGAAAGTGTAGCCATCGCGCGTCGGATCGGCCGGCTTGACCAGCTTGCCATCGGCCGTAGCAACAAACTTAGTGTCGCAAGCAGACCCGCCGTTGGAGTTAAAGGCAACCGTCCAAGACTCGACAGCTCCAAGTTTAAACAGCGTGCCCGAATCATTGATGTAGTAGAGATTGCCAGAAGCATCGGCAATGACCGGAGAGTCACAGTACTGGTAATGGCCAGCCGCATCATAAATCTGCGTCGCCTCTGCATCGCCGAGCGTATAGCGATACACGCCACCACCAGCAGAGTAGTTGACGTAATCCTTGCTATCCGCGCTGTTAACGGTGAAGTACACATAGGTCTTGCCGCCCTGAACACTCACCAGCGGAGTAGCAGCAATACCGTTGAGGCCAGCCGGCAGCGCCTTGCCGTCGGCAGCAGCGACCATCGTGGTCTTACCCGTCTTCAGGTTATAGAGAACCAGAGCAGAGCCAGTAGCCGTCTGTCCGCCGACAATCAGATTGTCACCAGACACCGCAGGGGCGCTCAGATTATTCGTAAGGCCCAGATCAACCGTCTTCTGTTCACTCAGCACGCCCTTCGCCGAAAGCGAAATCACATGGAGCTTTCCGTCGTGCGTCATCTGATAGAAGGTCGAACCATTGGACGGATCGGCAATGCAATCGGCATTTGCGACAGCGCCGAGCTTCATGGTCGAAACGACATCGCCCGTCGTCTTATCAATGCACTTAAGCGTACCCGCGCTCGTAGGAACGATGGCATACTTATCCGTCAAAGCCGCACCAGTCCAGTAATAGCCCTCGGCAGGGTCAATGTTCTGCCAAGAAACTTCGCCCGTGGCAATCTTAATGCGCATAAAGGAGCCGTTGCCGTAGGTCGCGTTGTAATTCTCGTCATACGAAATATCGACCGAGCCTACATAGACGTACTCGCCGTCCGAAACGACGGTGCAGGAGCTCTGCGTCAAGTCCGTCAAACCAGGCGTCAGCCACTTACAGATCAGCTTGTCTGCAGTAATCGCCTGGACCGCACCGCCGTTGAGCGGAACGATGATAAGGCCATTGGTATAGATCGGACGAGAGGTATAGCTCACCTTGGAGGCAAGCGGCGCAGAGGCAACCTTTTTGCCCGTGGACGAATCGATCTTAATGAGCTCTTTCTCGGTCGCGATGTACACAAAGCCGTTAGCGATGACAGGCTCGCTGCAGTTGGCATACTGCTGACCAGACTCGGCCTTCCAATCGAAGGCCCACTTAAGACCGGCGGCCTGCGCAGGCGTCTTGGCATCCGTTACGGTCGAACCGTTGCCACTGTTGCCGTAGCCGGCCCACTCGGCATCCCAATCAGGAGTCGTCGCGCTCGGATCCACGACAATCTTGTCGGGATCGGGCATGGGCGAATTATCGGTGGTATAGGCAAGCGTGACCTTATCGCCGCTCTTGAGCGTAATCTGATTGGCGCAGAGTAAGGAGGGCTCTCCGTTGATATACAGATGCCAATATTTATTGGTCGCAGCATCCCAACCATACGGCTTGTGATCGAACGGCGAAGTAATGGAATTCAGGAACCAGTACTCACCACTCTGGGAGCCGTTGTACGCAACGCCCTTGGCCTTCAGAACTGCCTCAATAAGGTTCTGGGCCGTGGAGCCTTCGGGCAGAGAAACATTGCTTGCCGTGCCCCAACGCGTATTGTTCCCGTTGACATCGGGACCGATAACATCGGCGGATCCAAGCACCTGACCGGGGAGGGCATCGGCGTCAGCACCATACATAAAGGTGACGGCGTCACCCTCCTGGAGCTTGTAGGCACCGGCGCCAACGTCGGCGAACTTGCCATTTACGTAGAAGCGCCAATAGCTATTGGTCGCAGCATCATAGCCACAATAGGACTTACCATCGAAGGGCGAATAAATGCCGTTGAGGAACCAGCCCCAAGACGATTCGCCAGCATCGAGAGTAAGGCCGACCTGCTCAAGAAGATCCTTGGCAGTGGAGCCTGCCTTGAGACTCGTCTGACCCGTCGAAGCCCAAACCTGCTGCTTGCCGTCCTTGTCCTTACCGAGAACCTGAACAGAAGCATGGACAGAATCGGACGGCAACTGGTCGCCCCAGCCACCGTAGAACCACGTGACGGTATCGCCGGCATGGATGGTGACATTGTCCGCCGTATAGTCACTCGACTTGCCGTTGATGAACAGCTGCCAATAGGTCGAATAATCTTGGGGCGTACCCAGCTCAACACCGTTGTACTTAAGGCTCAGAATGAAGGAGCCCGCAGCAACGGCGTCAATGTCGTTCGCCTCGAGTGCGACCTTCGTAAGATCAAGCGCGCTCGAACCGGACGTCACCACATACCGCGCATTATCGACCCAAGTCTGAGTCTTGCCCTGGGCATCGCGACCAATGACGGTCACATTTGCGGCAACCTGGTCCTTAACGACAGGGGACGAGCTACCAGCCGTATAGGCAAACTCAATCTTCTGCCCCTGGGTGAGCTTGACGCTGCTCGCGCCAACCGAGGAAGACGCGCCGTCGACGAACAGCTGCCAGAAGGCATAAGTCGTCGGATCGTAGGCAAGCGTGCGACCATCGCTCGGGGATGTGATGCTTTCGAGGTAGAAACCGTATGCCGTGTTCGGTTCGTACTTCGCCTTGAAGCCCGTCTTCTCCTGCAGCTTAATGAAGGCATCCGCAGCCGTCGCGCCCTCGTCGAGCTTGAGCTGCGTAGGTGCCACCCAGGTCTGAGCCTTGCCGTCAGCATCGGTGCCGATAATCGAGAACGAGACCTCGACCTGCTTCTTGGCGACATCGCCGGTTTCTGTCGGGTTCTCTGTCTGAACGGCAGCCGCGGCGGCAGATCCCGCTTGGCCAGCGGATGCCGTCGAAGACTGCTCGCTCGTGGCAGGGCTCTCCCCCGTCGCCGAGCCTTCGCCGCCAGTTGCTGCCTCTGTTATGGCTGCACTAGCTGCAGGCGCGCCCTCGGAATCCGAAACCTCGGCGCCGCTCTGCTCAGCGGTACCGCCCGCAAGCGCTGCGTCCTCGCCCGGCGTCGCAGCCTGAGCCACAGCCTCGGCAATGCCCTCGGCGCCCTCGGCCCACAGCTGAGCCGGCGTGGTGCCAAAGGCCATCGCGAAGGCCAGGAATGCCACCAGGCCGCGCTTGGCTACACCGCGTGCAATCGCGCCACGGCGATGCGAGACGCGCTGGCGCTCGTCCTCAAACATATCCATTTGTCTCCTACTGTCTGTACTTGGAGCGTTGCCTTGAGACTGCCCCACGTCATCGCGCATGTTGCGCTCGAGTTCCCCCATCGGGGTCCCCCCTTCCCTCCAGAGCCCTATGCACACCGGCGGCAAAAGCCGCAGCCGCATGCAAGACGGGAGGCGATCCGACTTAACCTTAACGACTCGGGCACGTCGTCCGATCTGCGACGCGAGCATCCCGAGCCAAGAGGAATTACGGTTACTGGTACAGCCGGGGACTTGCACCCCGATTCTCCCAAATGCGCAGGATAACCGCGCATTCGTGCGTCTCCGCACCACCATCTAGGCCATCGATTATTACCGTCAAAATGGTATCACGCAAAAAGGCCTCGCACGCAGGCGAAGCCCAAGGTAAAAGCTATTGTTTGCGATAGGAAAATGCGGTGACGGCCGCAGCCTCTAGTGCTTGCCGCCGTGACTGTTGAGCCAGATATTGCGGCCCAGCATAAGCGCCAGCACCAGCGCGCTCACGTAGCCCATAAAGCCAATGACTGGGATACCAAACACAACCGGCTCGATACGCGCGTAGTACACCACCGACGAACCGATAAACAGACCGGCGATCACAATTGCCATCGACATGCGGTCGATAATTCCGCCCAGCTGTCGCAGCGCCTTATCGCTGCTCATGATCTGCGTGTTTACCTTAAGCTGGCCGCGTGTGAGCATACGCGAAGCCAGGCCCAGATACTCAGCCGCCTCGAGTGAGCCCTTCGCCGCGCGATAACTGCTCGCCGCAAAGTCGCGACTCATATCGCGCACGCGCGCATAGGTGCTTTTCTCGTTTTTGATGTGTGCCTGGATGATCTGGATCATGTTGACGTCGGGCATGTACTCGGTCAGCAGGCCCTCGAGCGTCACCATGCCGCGGGCGAACATCGTCACCACGCTCGGCAGCTCAACGTCATTTTTGCGCGCGAGGTTTAACAGCGAGGTCAAAAACTCGCCGATATCTAGGTCCTTAAGGTCAAGGCCCGCAAAGTCAGCCACGATAAAGTCCAAATCGGACAAAAACGCTGAATGATCGAGCTCGGCCGAGTCGCCACGCGTCACGGCGAAGCGCATGAGCGAATCCTTGAGCTTGGGCACGTCACCCTCGGCCACGGCGAAAATCATGTCCTTGACGATACCGCGATCGTGGCTCGACATGCGTCCGACCATGCCCAAGTCGATAAAGTAAACGATGCCGTCCTTGAGAATGATGTTTCCCGCATGCGGGTCGGCATGGAAAAAGCCGTCGTCGAGCACCTGCGTCGAGTAGTCCTCGACGATTGCGGCACCGATCTTTTCCAAGTCATAGCCCTCGGCCACCAAGCGTTCAGGATCGGCGATCGAAATACCATCGACGTAGTCCATAACCACCACGTGCTCGGTGCACAGGTCCAGATAGGATTTGGGGCACGTCACGCCATGAACGCTCTTATGGAACTCGTAGAAGTCGTTGAGGTTTTTGGCCTCGGCCAAAAAGTTGGTCTCCTCGCGAAACGAGGTCCACAACTCCTCGACTACGCCGTGCAGGTCAACGAATTGATCGGTGTTGACGAACTTGGAAACGATACGCACCACCGAGCGGATGATATCGATGTCCTGTGCCATAACCTGCTGCGCACCGGGGCGCTGCACCTTAACGGCCACGTCCTCGCCCGTCACCAGACGAGCGCGGTGCACCTGCGCGAGTGATGCGCTACCAAGCGGATTGGGGTCGATCGCATCGAACATCTCCCCCAGGCGCAGGCCGTATTCCTCTTCCAAGCAGCGGAGCACTACCTCGTACGGCACCGGTTCCACGTCGGAGCGCAAGCGGCGCAGCTCATCGCAAAAGCGTTGCGGCAGAATCTCGGACCGGTTGGCCAAAATCTGCCCCATCTTGACGAACATGGGGCCGAGTTCCTCGAGCAGGCGGCGCAAACGAATCGGCGTGAGGTTATCCCACACGCGGTACTTTTTGACCAGGCGAACAATCTGCCCAATGCGTTCGCGACGACCCGCCGGCGTGAGCTGGTATTCCTCGTCCGGCGCCATCGCGTCGGGCTCCTCGGGGACCATATCGACAGCGCGCGGCTTTTTGCGAGCGCCCGAGACGGCGGCATCGACCTCGTCGACAACCGCCGCCTCGTCACCCAAGGGATCTAGATTGTTGTAATCGGTGGTGGAATCTGCCATCTGCGCTGCTACTCGGCCTCTTCGGTATCCTTCGCATCGTCGGGCTCAACGGACTCGACGGGCACCGAGGTCACGTTGTCCTCGACCGAATCGACGATGTCGCGCACATGGGCCAGGAAGGCCGTGCGCTCGGGGGCGGTCATGACGCGGACCCGGGCAAGGATGAGCTCGTCAAGCACGCGCTGGGCCGCGGTCTCGCCCTGCATGCCCAAGCGCTCGGTCAGGTCGGAGATGGTGCCGCCGGCCTGCTCGAACATGTCGGACACGCTGCGGGCGATATCGGGGGTGGCGGTGTCCTTGCGGACCTGCTCGCCTTTGGTGTTAAGGTCGTCGAGGACCTTCTTGCCGCCTTCGACAGCAACGGCGGCAGCGCCAAAGCCCACGTTAATGGCGCCGTTAACAAGCTGATCGAGTTTCATAACCATGGTTGTCTCCAATCACAAACAACTGCATTGGCGTTCTTGTACCCAAGATCGAGCGAAAGCGACAAAGCGTTTTAGCGCTATTCGATCGACGGGAAATCCCTACCTCACGTTGTCGTTCATCGCGAAAGAGTTCTTCATGGCGCAGCTCGTGGTGTAGAGCACCTTGCCCAGCAGGGCATCGGTCTCCACGCGGACACGCTCGGCAAAGGCCTCGTTGGCGCGTGCAAGCTCGGCAGGCACCTCGGCCTCGGGCAGAGCGGCTACGGCAGCGTCGACGTCATGGATCTGCTTGTGGCCCATGCCACCGACCTTCTCCTGATAGTCCTCCACAGCGCGGCCGCACTCATGGAAACGGACGTCGGCCAGGGCGCCGATCAGGCGGTTGGCCCAGTAGAAGTTTTCGGACGTTACGCGAGCCTGCGTGTCGGCATAGTACTCGGGCATGGTCTCGACGTTGGCGTACAGCGGAACCAGCGCGTTAAACGAGTTGGAACCAAAGGCCATCCACTGCACGGCGCGATACGCCGGCTGCGCATAGGGGCGCAGCTGCAGCACGGCGAGCTGGCTGTTGCGGTTGATGCCGATGGGGCGATAGGCGCCACGCGTAGCGGGCGTGCCCTTGCTGCCGTAGCAGTCGTACTCCGTGCCCTGGTAGTGGCTCGAGAGTACGTACTTAATGTCCTCGATGGTCACCTTGCGCTCGGGCACGCGGCTCCAGGGGATATCGTCGCTCTCGGGCGTGTAGTCGGCGTCGGGGCCATCCCACACGTCGCTGGGGTTGAGGCAGCGCTGCATGTACCAGGCGCGCGGCGTGTTGTAGACGTGGTCGCTGTCGCTGTGCGAGCCAAAGGCGTCGCGTGGGTTAAAGACCACAGCCGGGCCGTCGCCCTCGACGCCCAGCGTCAGGTCCAGATGCCACTCGGCCATCCAGGCGCGCAGGTCGGCGGAGCACATGTGGTCGGCCTGGGCGCCCTCGGCGTCATCCAGGTCAAAGCTGTCGATACCCAGCTGGTTGGGCATGGTCACATAGGCGTCGTCGGGCACGCGCTTGGCGATCCAGTGGTGGCCGCCGATGGTCTCGAGCCACCAGATCTCGTCAACGTCACTAAAGGCGATGCCGTTGTTCTCGTAGGTACCGTAACGCTCGAGCAGGTCGCCCAGAATGCGCACACCGTCGCGGGCGGACTTGGCATACGGCAGGACCAGGGTCACCATGTCCTCCTCGCCCAGGCCACCAGGCTGCGCCGGCACATAGCCGTCCTCACCCTCGTTGCCCTTGGCAGGCACGTAGTCCACAAGCGGGTCGGCACCGCGGACGCGCTCGTTGGTGGTGAGCGTCTCGGTTGCGGACATGCCCACATTGAGCTCGTTGAAACCGGCCTCGGCCCAGATGCCGTGGCCCGGAACAACATCGGGGACGCTCGTGTAGCGCATGGGGTTATCGGGCAGTTCAACGGTCAGGTGACTCAGGACGCTCGTGTAGACGCGCGGCTGCTCGTCGGGATGCACCACGCGCATACGCTTGGGCTCAAACACCCCGTTGGACGAGTCCTCGTTGCGGGCGACCAGGGTCGACCCGTCGTAGCTTGCGTTCTTACCGACCAGAATCGTTGTGCACGGCATGCGCATCCTCCTTGAGCGAAGAAATCAAACGGCAACAGTGTATCGCTTCGGCGTAAAAAGGGCGAAACCACGGCACCGGCAACCCCTGTGGTCAAAAAATGCCAAATATGAGTACTGTCACCAATTTAGTAACAGCAATTTTGCTACGCATGGGTGTCGAAAGTCTACATTTGTTCAAAAATTAGATGATGTAATTCCTCATAGGTCCAATAAAATAGACTCTCTATCGATAATAAATATCGTTAGAGAGCCGAATTAGCCTAAAATATATGTGAGTATCTTGGCAACACTACTCATATTTGGCATTTTTTGTCCACGGGGTATAGAACTAACCCCTCAAACAGCCCAAAACGCCTATTTCGATGCGCGCTCGGCCGCTTCGATCACGTGTTTGGCGAGGATCGCCGTCGTCACGGCGCCCACGCCGCCCGGCACGGGCGTGATGGCGTTAACGACCGGCTCCGCAGCATCAAAATCGATGTCCCCGACCAGCTTGCCAGCGGCCTCGTCCCAGTTAATGCCAACATCAATGATCGTCTGGCCCTCGCGAACGGCATCCGCGCCAATCGTGCTCGCGCGTCCAACGGCCGCAACAACGATATCGGCAGAACGGCACTCGGCAGCAAGATCGCGTGTATGCGTATGGCACATCGTCACCGTGGCATTGCGAGCCGTAAGCATGGCGGCAACGGGACGACCAATCACCAGAGACCGACCGACGACCGCAACCTTGGCCCCATCCAGCTCAACACTGTAATGGTCCAGCAACGCCAACACGGCCTCGGCCGTGCAGGGAGCAAAGCCCTCGCCACGACCCGAAAGCGTGGTAAGCAGCGAGGCCGGCGTCATGGAGTCAACATCCTTGGCGGGATCGAGCGCCGCGGCAACCGCATCCTCGTCAAGTCCAGCGGGCAGCGGGCGGAACATCAGACAGCCATGAACAGCCGAATCGGCATTGATGTCCTCGATGGCCGTCAACAGCTCCTCCTGCGAAACATCGGCAGAAAGCAAAACACGACGAGCCTCAATCCCCACTTTTTCGCAGCGCTTGAGCGCACCGCGCTCGTAGGATAGGTCGTCCTCGCGTTCACCTACACGCACGATAGCCAACGTCGGAACAACGCCCCGCTCGCGCAGGGCTGCGCAGCGAGCAGCAAGTTCCTCAGTCAAAGCGCGGGCAACAGGGGCCCCTTTGAGCAGCTCGGCCATGGCTATCCCCTCTTCCTGGCGGCATCGGCGGCACGGCGCGCCAGCGCATCGGCGCGCGGCAGCCACGTATCCAGCAGCTCATCGCACGCCGCCTCGAGCTCCTTAGCACGAGCGCGATCCTTCATAGACGTGGTGTTCGCAAAGAGCGTCAAACTCGCGCCTTGCATAGCGGCACGGCAGAACACGGCGCCGCACGCCACATCGGACAGCAGTTGACGCGAACCCTTGTCGGCCATGTCCTCGAGCAGCGCCAGCGCACGCCCGCAGGCATCCATAATGCGATACGGCGGCATAGCGGCCACATGCAGCGCATCCTGAATCGCGGTCGCTCGAGCCGGATCGTCACGCGGAATACCGTACGCCGCGGACACCCGCCTGTAGGCACGAACGTCCTCGGAAACCAACTCGACAAGCTCCTGGGCCAGCTCATCAGCCTGGGCAAACGCGCGCGTCAGGTCATCCGCACGATCAGCAAGCGCGGGATTAGTCGCACCGTAGCGGGCAACCATTCCGCACAGCGAGGCGCCCAGCGCGCCCACAAAGGCGCTCGCACTGCCACCGCCGGGAACCGGCTCGCGCGCGGCAAGCGCCTCGGCAAACCCGCGGCAGGTCTTGTCCATCATCTCTTGGCTCATACGCATGCACCTTCAAGTCATATACATCGGTCGGGTGGAAACCGCCGACCGACCGCATCGATCACATAATGGTGCTAAGTCTAGCCCATAAGTACATAAGCGTCAGCGCACCTGGCCATCGCGGATTTCTATGACGAGCGATAGGCGTCGGCACCGCAAACATGGGACACATGGCCCACCTTTCGAGACTTCCGGGCAGCGGCAACTGGGGCATACATATAGGTAAGGAGCCCTATGCTGGGGCAAGCTCATCACGGCACCGGACGACGAATGGAAGAATAACCGTACAGTAAACAAAGACATCATGCGCATGCGTAACCACCGCCCCAGCGATCCGCGGCACACGATGTCCCTGGCAGACAAGGAGGACGCCACCATGAAGAAAAAGACCCTATCGATCCTTTCCCTTTGCATCGCCCTCTTTGCCGCGTTTGCCCTTGTCGGCTGCGGCGGGAGCGCATCGGGCGGCGGCAGCGCCCCCAAGAGCGAGAGCAAGGAAAAGGTCCCCGTCGCCAAGAAGACCGACTTTATCTGGTTTAAGGTCGAGATGCCCGAGAGCGTTGGCGTGAGCGACTCCGCCGGCAAGAACGCCGACAGGGTCCAGCTCACCTTCCCCGAGAACGAGAACACCACGGTTGACCGCTTCATACCTGTTTGGGAAGAGAAGATGACGGCAGAAGAGGCTCTTGCCGATGAAGGTCGAAAGAGCAGCATGTTCCAGTGGGAAGTTGGCGACCCCGTCGAGTACAACGGCAGGACATGGCTCACCGGAACGTGCAAGGACAACCGCGGCACCCATACCTATCTCTTTACCGACGTTGAGCCGGGAAGCGTCTGCGTTCTCATCGCGAACTTCGACCTGCACAAGAAAGAAGCCGAGGCGCTTCTCAACTCCATCGAGTTCCCAGACGACATGAAGAAAGCAGTTGACGAGGCACGTGAAGTCGAGATTTCGAGCATCGAGATCAAGTAACGGGGCACCCGTACGCGCCTACGCGAACCCGCGTAGGCGCGCCCCATTAAAACAACGGGCGCCCAACCCGGGGAGGGCCGACAGCATCGGCCCTCCCCTCTTTTGCGCCCTCGCATATTGCCACTTAACGGCGCAAATCCAGCCCCCAGAATGGGACACATGGCCCACCCTAGCGAGCCGTCCGCGCGTACAGTAAAGACAGGTAATCCATGGGCGGTTACAGATCGAGGAGGACACGACCATGAAAAAGAAGGCCTTTGCGATTCTCACCCTCTGCTTGAGTCTCTTTGCTGCGGTTGCCCTGGTGGGTTGCGGCGGAAGCGGCGGCGCTACCGGAAGCGGCGGTGGCGGCGGAGCAGAAAAGCCAGCCGTGGATATGAGGACCGACTTCATTTGGTTTAAGGTCGAGGTCCCCGAGGGCGTCGAGATCACCGACGTTGCGGGCGATACCGCCGACAGGGCCCAGTTTAAGTTCACCGAGAGCGAGCACGCCAGCGATCGCTTCATCCCCGTCTTCGATCCTGACAAGAACGCCGACGAGCTGTTCGACTACGAGGCCAAATGGAAGGCCAACTTTGAGTGGACCGAGAATGACCCCGTCAAGTACAACGGCAAGACTTGGCGCAACGCTTCCTATACACACTCGGGCGGCGTAACGACTGAGTACTTCACCGAAGCCGGCGGCGGCAGCGTCTACGTGAGCATCGACAACGTCGAAGAGCACAAGGACGCCGTCGAGACCATGATGAAGTCCCTGGAATTTGCCGATGATATCGCCAAGGCCAAGACCGAGGCTATGGATGTTAAGCTCGACGATATCGAGATTAAGCGCTAAGCGACTGGCGAGCGCAACGGGAAACACGAGCGCAGCGAAGCAAGCGACAGTAACCCAGCGCTTCGTACCAAGGGAGGGTCGGCTCACCGGCCCTCCCTTTCTTATGCCGGTAGCTGGCGAACGCGAGGATGCCGGACTCCAAAACTATCCCAAGCGCGCCAGTAGCACCAATAGACAAGCGCCTCAGCACGTCCGCCCGCCGATTAATAGCGCCATGCAGACAATTTAAGCCGACGCCTTTAAACATCTGGGCAGTATAGTATCCAAAACGAGCGCATAACCGCACCCTGCGAACGGAGGAGTTATGACCGAACACCACGCCATCAGCCGTCGAGCATTCACGTTGGGCCTAGGACTCGCAGCATTGTCGCCTTTTGTAAGCCTGCCCGAAACCGCGGGATTGGGCCTTCCCGTGCGCGCGGCATTTGCAGACGACGCTGCCACAGCGTCGGACAGCCTCCACAATTTCGTCATTCGCCTTCGCCCCGCGGGCTATTTTCGCACCGCGAGCGTCAACCAAGACGGCAACGTTCGCGGCAACGTCTGCCACCTGTTTAACGACGGCACGTCCAGCAAGCTCATCCTTGAGAACGTAACGACCAAGAAGGACGATACAAACTGGTACGCCATCCGCACCTTGCTCAATTTCGAAGAGCATAAAAAGACAGGCTACAGCATTTGGTCGGTCGACGACGACTCGGACAAAGATGGAAAGGTCATCCACGTATGGGGCGGCGAGTATGACAACAAGCCCAGCCGCGCTTTTGCGTTCGAGCGTCAATCAAACGGAACCTACATCATCCGAGACCGCACGGTCGAGAAAGAAACCGAGAAAAAAGACATTAAGTACCTGGCAATAGAATCGAACGGCAAAGACCAGGACAACAATAAGATCTGCCATAAGAGTAAGAGCATTCCGTGGGAGCTCGAACTTATCGGTTACGACATGAAAAAGAACGATGCCACGGTTAGCAGCCTCGACTGGATCACGTACAGCAGCTACGTCGACGGACCATGTTGGATGAAATACGTCGACGACGACAAGTTCCTCGACGAGCTGAGCATCCCGGGTACGCACGATTCGGGCACCTGCAGCGTGGACAACGACACTGAGCCCCAATCCTCGCAAGTAAAATGCCAGCAGGATTACATTCCCACGCAGTTGCTCGAAGGCATTCGCTATTTTGATATCCGGCTCGGAAAGGGCGATGACCCCGGCATCGACCACGTGATTTTCTACCTACTCAAAAAAGACGGGAACTATCTGCATCTCTCCGATGTCATAGGCTACTTCAAAACGTTTTTGAACGAAAACCCGACAGAAGCGCTCATCATGCTGGTGTCACGAGGCAACGACGAGGCTACCGACGAAAGTGTTACGACGGCTTTCGCCAAGGTTTTGGACGACAACCCCAAACTGTTCTATACGTCGAGCCGAATCCCCACGCTACACGAGGTGCGCGGAAAGATCGTTCTGCTGCGTCGATTTAGGCTCGCCGGCAACAGTGTAAGCGGCCACACGTGGGGCCTCGACCTCACCCAATGGGATGACAAGATCAAGGCGCATTCCGGGCAGTCGATGTGTCTCGTCCAAGACGCGCGGGGATTTGAAGCCATAGGGGAAACGGGCAATGAAGAGCCCTATTGCACCAAGGTATATGCCCAGGACAAGTACAAACTCACGGGAACCGACAAGCTCAGCTGGGTCGATAATGCGCTGAAGGAAACGACCGGGCGCACGTGCAACAAGGTGGACGTCGTGGACGATGCCGGGGCCACGGTGCAAGTCCAGGAGCGTTGCTGGTCTATCAACTACACCAGCTGCACGGGCTTGTCGCACGGAGGCAATCCTTTTACCTCGGCACGAGTGGTCAACGAACATCTGTACAAGAGCCCGTACATCAACCCCAGCGACAACAAGGATACGAAGTCAGATTACCTCAAGCACATTGGCATCATCGCATCCGACTTTGTTGATGCGGCGCTGGCCCGGAGCATCTACCAGCGCAATTACGATACGGAGCACAAGCAGACGGCTTCGTACTATCTCCCGTACTATCTCCCGACCCGCATGCGCATGACGTACGGCGACTCGCTGAGCGATGCCTCATTCCAGGATGGCAAGACCGTTGGCGAGGGTCATTTCCGCCTTGC